>NZ_JBISWK010000050.1:0-31175 GCF_044462205.1 Kocuria rhizosphaericola
CCCCCCCTCCGCACCCGCCCTTCTGCTCCGCACCTCGCCCGGCGCCCCCGCCGCTGCGCGACGGGCGGCCGATCCGGAAAGGACTCCCATGGACATCCGCCACCTCTCAGCCGAGGAGCTCTCCGACCAGTTCAGCGACCGCCGCACCGTGACCTCCGAGACGGTCTACGAGGGCTTCATCTGGGACGTCCGGCGCGACGAGTTCGAGCTCGCCCGGGGCGAGGACCCTCTCCGGCGCGACTACATCACCCACCCCGGTGCCGTGTCCGTGCTCGTGCTCAACGACCACGACGAGGTGTTCCTGATCAACCAGTACCGGCGGCCGGTCGGGATGACCATGTGGGAGATCCCCGCGGGCCTGCTGGACGTCGAGGGCGAGGACCCCGCCACGGCGGCGCAGCGGGAGCTCGCGGAGGAGGCCGACCTGCGCGCCGAGCGCTGGGACGTCCTCGTGGACTTCCACAACAGCCCCGGCTCCTCCTCCGAGGCCAACCGGGTCTTCCTGGCGCGGGAACTGAGCGACGTCCCGGACCACGAGCTCCACGAGCGCGACGGCGAGGAGGCGGAGATCCACGGGGCGTGGGTCCCGCTCGACGGCGCGGTGCGGGCCGTGCTGGAAGGCCGCCTGAACTCGCCAGCCGCGGTGATCGGGATCCTCGCCGCCCACGCCGCCCGGTCGGAGGGCTACCGGTCCCTGCGCCCGGCCGACGCCCCGTGGCCCGGCCACCCCGACCTCCGGTGACCGGCACCCCCGCCGGCGGGACCGCGGAGGCCTCGTCCGGGGGCGTGCCCGGGGACGCGCTCGACCGGGCCCTGGAGCGCTATCTGCAGCACCTGGCCGTCGAGCGGGGCCTGGCCACCAACACACTGGCCGCGTACCGGCGGGACCTGCACCGCTACGCGGAGCACCTGCGGGAGCGCACGGACCCGCCGGTGACCACTCTGGAGGGCATCACCACGGGACACGTGCGCGACTTCCTCCGGGACCTGTCCGCCGGGTCCGGGGAGATGGCGCCCCTGAGCACCCGCAGCGCCGCGCGCTGCGTCGTCGCCGTCCGGGGCGCCCACCGCTTCTGGGCCCTCGAGGGCCTCACGCGCACGGATCCCGCCGCCCCCGTCCAGCCGCCCACGCCCGGGATGCGCCTGCCCAAGGCCATCCCGGTCGAGCAGGTGACCGCGCTGCTCGAGTCGACCGGCACGGAGACCCCCCAGCAGCTGCGCGACCGGGCGCTGCTCGAGCTCCTCTACTCGACCGGCGCCCGCATCTCGGAGGCCACCGGCCTCGACGTCGACGACCTCTCCCGGGCCGTGCGGCGCAGCGGGGAACCGGAGGCGGACAGCGCCGGCATGCCCTTCGTGCGGCTGTTCGGCAAGGGCGGCAAGGAGCGGATGGTCCCGCTCGGCTCCTGGGCCGTGCGCGCCGTGGACGACTGGCTCGTGCGCGGCCGGCCCGCGCTCGCCGCCAAGGGGCGGGGCAACCCCGCGCTGTTCCTCAACGCGCGGGGCGGGAGGATCAGCCGCCAGACGGCGTGGACCACGGTGAAGAGCGCGGCGGAGCGGGTGGGCCTGGGCGACCGGATCACCCCGCACACGCTGCGCCACTCCTTCGCGACCCACCTCCTGGAGGGCGGTGCCGATCTGCGCGTCGTCCAGGAGCTGCTCGGCCACGCGTCGGTCAGCACCACGCAGGTCTACACCCTGGTGACCGTCGACTCCCTGCGCGAGGTCTACGCCGCGGCCCACCCCCGCGCCCGGTAGCCGGGGCCCGCTCCCCGGCGGCGCGTCCCGAACGGGTCACACACCGGTCGGTGCTGTCGCAAAGGTTGTCGGCGGCCTAGCCTGGACGCACGCCCGAGCGCTCCGCTCGGCAGACGGACGGGGACGTCATGCGGGAGAACACGCGGCAGAGGACGCGGCAGAACACACGGAGTGCCGGACGGACGGGCCGGATGCTGCTCGTCCTGCTCTTCGCCCTGGGCCTGGTGCTCCCGGGCCTCGGCACCCCGGCGTTCGGGGCCACGGCGATCCAGGCCGAGCACCAGCGGCTCGGGGGAGCGGACGGCCGGCTCGGCGAGGCCCTGGGCCCCGAGCGCTGCGGGCTCGTCCGCAACGGCTGCTACCAGAAGTTCGAGCGCGGGACCATCCACTGGTCCCCGCGGACCGGGGCGCGTCCCACGTGGGGCGCGATCCGTGCCGCGTGGGCCGCGCAGGACTACGAACGGGGCCGGCTGGGCTACCCGGTGGGCCGCGAGGTCTGCGGACTGCGCGACGCCGGCTGCTACCAGGCCTTTGAGGGCGGGGTCATGCTGTGGTCGCGGCCGAGCGGGGCCCATCCCACCATCGGCGGCATCCGGGCGGCCTGGCTGCGCCACGGCGCGGAGCACGGTGCCCTGGGGTACCCCGTCACGGCGGAGTCCTGTGCGGGGAGCGGCTGCCGGCAGTCCTTCCAGCGCGGGTCCATCACGTGGGCACGCGGCGCCGGGACCCGGGTGTCCCGGGAGATCGACCGCGCCGGGTCGGTGTACGTCGTCGTCAACAAGCGCCGCCCCCTCGACCCCGCCGACCACGTGCCGCGCCCCCTCGAGTCCGTGGGCGGGCACCTCCTGCGAGCCGACGCCGCCGCAGCGTTCCGGCGGATGCAGCGGGCCGCCGCGGCGGACGGCGCACCCATGACGGCGGTCAGCGGCTACCGCTCCTACGCCACGCAGGCCAGCCTCTACCGCCACTACGTGGCGCTCTACGGGCAGGCCCAGGCGGACCTCATCTCCGCCCGCCCCGGGCACAGCGAGCACCAGACCGGCCTGGTCATGGACATCGGCGACCCGAGCGGGGAGTGCGGTCTGCAGAGCTGCTTCGAGGGGACGCCCGCCGGGGCGTGGGCGCGCGAGCACGCCCACGAGCACGGCTTCATCGTGCGCTACCCCCGCGGGTGGACGTCGACCACCGGCTACGCCTACGAGCCGTGGCACCTGCGCTATGTCGGGGTGCACGTGGCCACCGGCATGGTGGACCAGGACATCCCCACGCTCGAGCACTACATGGGGCTGCCCGCGGCGCCCGCCTACTGAGAGGGACCGGTCCCGGGCCGCTGCGCACCGTGGCGGGACGGACAGAGGCGGGACCGCGGACCGGTCGCTCGATCCGCGGCCCCGCCCCGGCGACGCGCTACACGTGCCGCTCGTCCGGGCCGTTGTACTCGGAGAGCGGGCGGATCAGGGAGTTGGAGGCGACCTGCTCCATGATGTGGGCGGTCCAGCCCGTGATCCGGGCGGCCACGAACAGCGGGGTGAACGTGGGGATGTCGAAGCCCATCAGCCAGTACGTCGGACCGGCCGGGTAGTCGAGGTTGGGCTTGATGGACTTGGCCTGGTCCATGGACTTCTCGAGCCCGTTGTACAGGCCCAGCAGCTCATGGCGGCCGTAGTGGTCGACCATCGTGTCCAGGGCCGCCTTCATGGTCGGCACCCGCGAGTCCCCGTGCTTGTACACGCGGTGGCCGAAGCCCATGACCTTCTTCTTCGCCGCGAGTGCCTCGTCCATCCAGGCCTTGGCGCGGGCCTCGGCCTCAGCCGCCGGTTCGTCCGCGCGGATGCCCAGCTCCACGAAGGTCTCCATGACGGCCTCGTTGGCCCCGCCGTGCAGCGGGCCCTTGAGCGCGCCGATGGCGGCGGTGACCGCCGAGTGCAGGTCCGAGAGCGTGGAGGTCACCACCCGGGCGGTGAACGTGGAGGCGTTGAAGGAGTGCTCGGCGTAGAGGATCATCGACACGTTGAACGCCTCGACGACCTTGGGGTCGGCCTCCTCGCCGAAGGCCATCCACAGGAAGTTCGCGGAGTAGTCCAGGTCCGCCCGGGGTTCCACCAGGTCCTCGCCGCGGCGGCGGCGCTGGTCGTAGCACACCACGGCGGGCATGGCCGCGAACAGCTTCTGGGCCTTGGCCAGGTTCGCCTCCGGGGAGGAGTCCTCCGCCTGCGGGTCCTGCGCGCCCAGGACGGAGGCCGCGGTCCGGCACACGTCCATCGGGTGGCAGGTGGTGGGCAGGGCGTCGATGATCGCCTTCAGCTCGGGCGTCAGCGCACGGTGCTCCCGCTCCCGGGCGGTGAACTCCGCCAGCTCGTCCTCGGTGGGCAGCTCGCCGTTCCACAGCAGCAGGGCGACCTGCTCGAAGGAGCAGGACGCGGCCAGTTCCTGCACGGGATAACCGCGGTAGAGCAGGGAGTTGCTGTCCGGGTTGACCTTGGAGATGGCCGTGTAGTCGGCGACGACGCCGGCCAGCCCCTTGTGGACCTCGCTCTGGGTCTCGGTCATGGTGGTCTCCTTCACGTGGTCGGTGCGTTGGGTGCGGTCAGTGGTGCAGTCCGGGGACCTCGAAGTCGAACACCCCGGAGTCGAACTGGTTGTACCCGTTGTAGTCCACCAGGTCGTAGAGCCGGGCGCGAGTGAGCATGTCCGGTACGGCCGCCTCCTGCGTGCCGTCGGCGGCGATCGTCTCCAGCACCCGCTCCATGGCGCCCAGGGCGGCGCGCATCAGGGTCACGGGGTAGATGATCATGTTCACGCCGGCCTCCTGGAGCTGGTCGGCGGTGAACAGCTGGGACTTCCCGAACTCGGTCATGTTCGCCAGGATCGGCACGTCCACCGCCTTGCGCATCGCCTCGAACTCCGAGAGGTCGGCCATCGCCTCGGGGAAGACGGCGTCCGCGCCGGCGTCCACCAGGGCCCTGGCCCGGTCGGTGGCCGCGCCCAGGCCCTCGACGCCGCGGATGTCGGTGCGCGCCATGATCAGGAAGTTCGGGTCCCGGCGGGCCTCGGTGGCGGCCCGGATCCTCTTGACGGCCGTGGGCAGGTCCACGACGTTCTTGCCGTCGAGGTGGCCGCAGCGCTTGGGGTTGAACTGGTCCTCGATGTGGCAGCCGGCGAGGCCGGCGTTCTCGAGCTCCTGGACGGTGCGGGCCACGTTCATGGGCTCCCCGAAGCCGGTGTCGGCGTCCACGAGACAGGGCAGGTCCGTGATCCGGGCGATCTGCCCTGCCCGGGCGGCGACCTCGGGCAGGGTAGAAAGCCCGATGTCGGGGAAGCCGAGCTCGTTGGCGAGCACGGCCCCGGAGATGTAGACGCCGTCGAAGCCCTGCTCCTGGATCAGTTTCGTGGACAGCGGGGTGTAGGCGCCGGGGAAGCGGACGGTGCGGGGACCGGCCAGCATCTCGCGCAGGGCGATCCGCTTGGCCTCGGGGGTGGTGGTGGAGAACAGCATGCTCAGAAGATTCCCTTCGTGCCGGTGCGCAGTTCCACGGACGCCGTGACGTTGAGGGCGTCGAGCTCGCCGGCGCCCAGGTCAGCCAGGTTCTCGGCCGCACCGATGAAGCGCTCGAGCTCGTCGTCGGCGACGACGCCGGCGGCGAGGGTGCGCAGCTTGGTGACGTACTGCTCGCGGGCGAACGGGCGGGCCCCGAGCGGATGGGCGTCGGCCACCGCGATCTCCTCGACCACGGTGGACCCGTCGGTGAGGGTGATCTCCGCCCGGCCCCCGAAGGCCTTCTCGGCCGGGTCCAGGGAGTGGTAGCGGCGGGTCCACTCCGCGTCCTCGGCCGTGGTGACCTTGTTCCACAGGGCCACGGTGTCGGGCCGGCCGGCGCGCTCGGGGGCGTAGGAGCCCACGTGGTCCCAGTGTCCGTCCTGCAGGGCGACGGTGAAGATGTAGGGGATCGAATGGTCGAGGGTCTCCCGGGTGGCGGTCGGGTCGTACTTCTGCGGGTCGTTGGCCCCGGAGCCGATCACGTAGTGGGTGTGGTGGGAGGTGTGCAGTACGATCGACTCGATCCGCCCCGGGTCGGCCAGCTCGGGCCGCTCGCGGTGCAGCTTGCGGGCCAGGTCGATCCAGGCCTGCGCCTGGTACTCGGCCGAGTGCTCCTTGGTGTAGGTGTCCAGGATCGCGGCCTTGGCCTCCCCGGGGGCGGGCAGCGGCACCTCGTAGGCGGCGCCGGGGCCGTCCAGCAGCCAGGCGATGACCCCGTCCTCGCCCTCGTATATCGGGGTGGGGGAGGTCTGTCCGCGCATCGCGCGGTCCACGGCCTCCACAGCCATCTTCCCGGCGAAGGCCGGGGCGTGGGCCTTCCAGGTGGAGATCTCGCCCTTGCGGGACTGGCGGGTGGCGGTGGTGGTGTGCAGGCCCTGGCCGATCGCGTGGAAGATGGTCTGTACGTCCAGGCCCAGCAGGGTGCCGATCCCGGCGGCCGCGGACGGGCCGAGATGGGCGACGTGGTCGATCTTGTGGGCGTGCAGGCAGATCGCCTTCACGAGGTCCACCTGCAGCTCGTAGCCGGTGGCGATGCCGCGCACCAGGTCGTGCCCGGTGGAGCCCACGTGCTGGGCCACGGCCAGGATGGGCGGGATGTTGTCGCCGGGGTGGGAGTACTCCGCGGCCAGGAACGTGTCGTGGTAGTCGAGCTCGCGCACGGCCACGCCGTTGGCCCAGGCCGCCCACTCCGGGGAGACCTTGTGCCGGTCCGCGGGAACACCGTAGAGGGCGGACCCGGACCCGTGCGGGCCCGGCGCGTGGGCCAGCGCCTGGTCCCGGGCGGAGACGATCGGGGCCCGGTTCAGCGAGGCGATCGCCACGGAGGCGTTGTCCAGGATGCGGTTGATCACCATCTCGGTCACCTCGGGCGTGACCTCGACCGGATCCGCGGCGACCTCGGCCATCTTCCAGGCCAGCTGCTCCTCGCGGGGCAGGTTGTCCTTGGACGGGTGGACGCGCACGGGGTGCAGAACGGTCATGGGATTTCCTCTCGTGGGGACGGACGACCGCTGACGGCGGCCGATGGGATGCCCGCGCTCAGCCGGCGGCCTCGAGCGGGGGAGCGGGCTGGACCCACTCGCGGACAGGGGTGGTCAGGACGGCCTGCAGGGAGTTGGCCAGGTGCACGCGCGTGGCCGCCTCGGCGAGCTCCTCGGCGCCCTCCGCGATGGCGCGGGCGATCTGGGCGTGCTCGGCGGCGGCGCGGGCGAGGCGGTCGGGATTGGTGCGCGAGAGCCGGCGCACCCGGGCCAGGTGCAGGCGCAGGGAGCGCTGGGCGGCGGTGAGGTACGGATTAGCCGTGGCCTCGTCGATGGCCCCGTCCATGCGCTCCACGAGGTTGTAGTACCCGGACCGGTCCGTGCCCGGTCCGTGCAGCTGGGCCACGACCTCCTCGAGCTCTGCGGCCAGTCCCTGGAACGCGACGGGGTCCCCGCGCCGGGCGGCGAGCCGGGCCGCCCGGCAGTCCAGGGCCTCCCGCAGCTCGAACAGGGCGCGGACGTCCTCGAGGGAGACCTGGGAGACCACCACGCCGCGGCCCCGGTGCGCCTCCGCGAGACCGTCGGCGGTGAGCCGGCTCAGCGCCTCGCGGATGGGCGTGCGGGAGATGCCGAAGCGCTCCGACTGCTCGACCTCGCCGAGGACCTGGCCCGGGAGCAGCCGCCACTCGACGATGTCCTCCCGCAGAGCCTCGTAGGCGCGGTCGCTGGCTCGCACGGCCCCCTCCTCGCTCTCGCCGGCCGCGCCGGGGAGAGCGGCGCGGAGCCTGGGTGACAGGCATCACAATGCACCGACATTGTATACACAATTCCGGGCGGATGCGGAAGTAATCCAATCGCTTCGAGGAGATCTCACAACTGTGTATACAGAGGCCTTGTCGCGTGTGACGTGCACCACTAGGGTGTCCGGCAGGACCGCAACCCCCGGGAGGCACCCATGACCACCGACCACCGCACACCGCCGCAGGCCGAGGACTACGCGGAGGTCTACCACCGCAGCGTGCAGGATCCCGAGGGATTCTGGCTCGACGCCGCCCGTGCCGTGGACTGGGTGCGCGAGCCCACCACGGCCCTCGACGACGCCTCCGCCCCGCTCTACCGGTGGTTCCCGGACGGCGAGCTCAACACCTGCTACAACGCGCTCGACCGGCACGTGGAGGCCGGTCACGGCGAGCGCACCGCGCTGGTGTACGACTCCGCGGTGCTCGGGGTCCAGGAGAGCTTCAGCTACGCGCTCCTGCGGGACGAGGTCGCGCTCTTCGCCGGGGCGCTCGCGGCCCGGGGGGTGGGCAAGGGCGACCGGGTGCTCGTCTACCTCCCGATGATCCCGCAGGCCGTCGTGGCGATGCTCGCCTGTGCCCGGCTGGGCGCCGTGCACTCCGTGGTCTTCGGCGGGTTCGCCCCCAAGGAGCTCGCCTCCCGCATCGACGACTCCCGGCCGCTGGTGGTGGTGACCACGACGGGCGGGGTGGAGCCGAAGCGGCGGATCGAGTACATCCCGGCGATCGAGGAGGCGCTGCGGATGGCCGAGCACGCCCCCGGGACGGTGCTGGTGCACGAGCGCCCGGGGTTCGAGACCACGGTCGAGGACGCCCGGAGCCGGAGCGGGGTCGACGGCCGGCCCGCCGTCGAGTGGCTCGACTGGGCGGCCGCCGTCGAGGGCGCCGAGCCCGCGGCGCCCGTCCCGGTCGCGGCCACCGATCCGCTCTACGTCCTGTACACGTCCGGGACCACCGGCACCCCCAAGGGCGTGGTCCGCGACAACGGCGGGCACGCCGTGGCGCTCACCTGGTCCATGCGCAACATCTACGACGTCGGCCCCGGCGAGGTGATGTGGACCGCGTCCGACGTCGGCTGGGTCGTGGGCCACTCCTACATCGTCTACGGACCCCTCCTCGCCGGGGCCACCACCGTGCTCTACGAGGGCAAGCCCGTGGGCACCCCCGACGCCGGCGCGTTCTGGCAGCGCGTCGAGGACCACGGCGTCAAGGTGCTGTTCACCGCGCCCACGGCCCTGCGCGCCATCCGCCGGGCGGATCCCGAGGGCGAGCTGGTGCGCCGGCACGACATCGGCGCCCTGCAGACCCTGTTCGTGGCGGGGGAGCGGCTCGACCCCGAGACGTACCACTGGGCCTCCCGGGTGCTGAGCGTCCCGGTGGTCGACCACTGGTGGCAGACGGAGACGGGGTGGGCCATCTGCGCCAACCCCTTCGGGATCGAGCGGCTGCCCCTCAAGGCCGGCTCGCCGTCCGTGCCGGTGCCGGGCTACCGGGTGGAGATCCTGGACCCCCTGGGCCGGCCGGTCGAGACCGGCGAGGAGGGCAACATCGTCCTGCGCCTTCCGCTGCCGCCGGGCACGCTGACCACGCTGTGGGGCGATGACCAGCGGTTCGTGGACTCCTACCTCAGCGCGTTCCCCGGCTACTACGCCACGGGCGACTCCGGGCACGTGGACGAGGACGGCTACGTCTACGTCATGGGGCGCACCGACGACGTCATCAACGTCTCCGGGCACCGTCTGTCCACCGGGGCGATGGAGCAGGTCCTCGCCTCCCACCCGGCGGTCGCCGAGTGCGCCGTGATCGGGGTGGGGGATCCGCTGAAGGGGCAGCGGCCGTCGGGGTACGTGGTGCTCAAGGCCGGCGCCGACGTGCCGCTGGACCGGCTCCGGGAGGAGCTCGTGGCGCTGGTGCGCCGGCAGATCGGGGCGGTGGCCGACTTCAAGGACGTGGCCGTGGTGGAGGGTCTGCCCAAGACCCGCTCGGGGAAGATCCTGCGCAAGACCATGCGGCAGATGGCCGACGGCGAGGACTACGCCGTGCCCTCCACGATCGAGGACCCCGCCGTGCTGGAGGCCCTCGAGGGGGTGCTGCGCCCGTCGCGGGGACGGTGACGCTCCGAGGCACGGCATCGAACTCGTGAGGTCCTGCCGGGGCGGACGCCGCCGCCCCGCACCCCGGCCCCGTCAGGAGCAGCGTGGGAGGGCCCTGCGCGCTCGTCCTGGGCTCGGCCGCCCACGCCGCGGTCATCGCGACCGCGGAGCACGGCGGCTGTCCCCTGCAGGACCACGTGCGCAGGATCCTGGAGGGCGGGCCGGTCGTCCGGAACCCGTGGTCAGCGGCCGGGCGAGACGTCCTGACCGGCCCACCCGTACTCGAGCTCGGGCCGTCCGGGCGTGCCGTAGCGCGGGCGGCGCTGCACGAGACCGCGGGCGGCCAGGTGCTCGAGGTAGCGCCGTGCGGTGACCCGGGACAGCGTGCTGCGCTCGGCGACCTCTCCCGCGGAGAGCCATCCCCCGCCCCGCACCAGCGCGGTGACCGACTCCAGGGTCTGGGGGGACAGGCCCTTGGGGGCGTCCGGACGGGCGGACGCGCCGAGTACCGCGAACGCACGGTCCACCTCCGCCTGGCCCATGGTCCCCGCCGCACCCAGGGCGGAGCGGTAGCGCCGGTAGGCGGCGAGCTTCTCCTCGAACACGGCGTAGGTGAAGGGCTTGATGAGGTAGCCGACGACGCCGAGCGTGCCCGCCGCCCGGACGGTCGCCACGTCCCGGTGCGCCGTGATGACCAGCAGGTCCACGGACTCGCCGCGGGCGCGCAGGGTGCGGGCCACGTCGAGACCGGACATGTCCGGGAGGTTCACGTCCAGGAGCACCAGGTCCACGGGCCGTCCCGCCCGCCGGGCGGCCTGCACGGCCTGCACGGCCGTACGCCCGGACACGGCGGTGGCGACCGGCTCGAAGCCCGGCGAGCGCCCGACGTACTGGGCGTGCGCTGCGGCGGTGAGCGGCTCGTCGTCGACGACGAGCACGCGGACCGGCCCGCTCACGGGACCCGCCCCGTCACGGTGTCGTGGGGGACCGGGAGGGTCACGGTGAACACGGCCCCGCCGTCGTTGACGTGCTCGATCCGCGCGCCCCACCGGTCCACGACCTCCCGCACCAGGTGCAGGCCCACGCCGCGTCCCGACGGGCCGGCCGGCTTCGTGCTGACGCCGAGCTCGAAGACCTCGTCGGCGAGCTCGGCGGGGATCCCCATCCCGGTGTCGGCGACGGTGATCACGACCGTGTCCCGGGCCGGGGCGTCGTCGGGCGCGCGCGTGATCTCGACCTCGACGACGGGACGCACCCGGGCGGCGTTGGCCGCGGCCGCCTCGACGGCGTTGTCGACGAGGTTGCCGACGAGGGTCACGAGGTCGGCGGGGGAGACGGGGACGCGGGGCACGTCCGGGTCCACGACGACCTCCAGCTCCACGCCGCGCTCGTGGGCCGCGGCGGTCTTGCCGACCAGGAGGGCCGCGAGGAACGGGTCTTCGAGGTGGGCGAGGAGGTCCTCGGACAGGATCCGGGTGCGCGCCATGTCGGCCGAGGCGAAGCCGAGGGCCTCCTCGTCGCGGCCGAGCTCCAGCAGGGAGACGACCGTGTGCATCCGGTTGGCGTGCTCGTGGGTCTGGGCCCGCAGCGCCCCGGCCAGCGTGGCGGTCGCGCGCAGCTGTCCCGAGAGCCGGGAGATCTCCGTGTGGTCCCGCAGGATGACGATCGTGCCGCGTCCGGCGAGGGCCCCGCGGGCGGGGAGGGCCGAGACGATGAGGGTGCGCGCGTCGACCACGAACCACTGCTCCTGCACGGACGCGCCCGAGAGCAGGACGGCCTCCAGGGCCGTGGGCAGCCCCAGGTCCGCGACCGGGAGGGGCCGGCGCCGTGCGGGTCCCGGCGCCGGCGCCCGGATCCCCAGCAGCTCCCGGGCCCGGGCGTTGAGCACGGGCACGGCGCCGGCCGTGTCCACGAGCAGGAGACCCTCGGTGGCCTCGTTGAGCACGGCGTCGTGCAGCGAGTGGACCTGGGCGAGCTCCTCCGGACCCCATCCGTGGGTCACCCGACCCAGGTAGCGGGCCCCGAGCGCTGCGACCGTCGTCGACGCGGCCAGCAGCAGCAGCCCGACGAGGAGCACCGCCGGCAGCTGGGCTAGCGCCTGCTGAGAGACGGCCTCGAGCAGCACCCCGGTGGCCACGAGCGCCACGACCGTGCCGTCCTCGTCCCGGACCGGGGCGATCGTGCGCACGGAGGGGCCGAGGTTGCCGCGCTCCGTGCTGGTCCAGGTCTCGCCGGCGAGCGCGTGGGAACGGTCGCCGCGGTAGGCCTCGCCGACGGAGGAGGGCCAGGGATGCGTCCAGCGCGTCCCGTCCGGGGCCATGATCGTCACGAAGTCGAGCTCCGTGTCCGCGAGCAGCCGGTCGGTGAGCGGCTGCAGGGCGGAGTGCGGGTCAGGCTCCCCCGCGGCCTCGAGCACGTAGGGGTCGTCCGCGAGCGCCGTGGCGAGAACCCGGGTCACGGCCTCGGCGCGCTCGACGACCGCCCCGCGCTCGTGGGCGAAGAGGACCAGGGAGACGGCGAGGGTCAGGAGCGCGACGACGACCAGCTGCAGCAGGAGGAAGCGCCTGGCCAGGGACATGTCCGTTCCTCACGCTGCTGGTCGTCCCTCCCGCGGTTGTGGTGGGCGTCACGACCATTATGACCACAACACGACAGGGCGGCGGCCCCCGGTGAGACTCGTCACATCGGCCCGATCCCGGGCCCCGCGCACCGTCCATCCGCGCCGCCCATCCGAACCGGAGGAGAAGCATGGCCACCGTCGCCACGGACCCCGTCGACCCGCAACCGCCCGTCCAGAAGCCGAAGAAGGACAAGACGCACTACCTGTACGTCTTCGTGATCGTCGCCGTCGTAGCCGGAGCCGTCCTGGGCCTCGCGGCCCCCGAGTTCGCCCAGACGCTCAAGCCCATCGGCACCGCGTTCATCGCCCTCATCAAGATGATGATCGCCCCCATCATCTTCTGCACGATCGTGCTGGGCGTCGGCTCCATCGCCAAGGCGGCGACCGTCGGCAAGGTCGGCGGCCTGGCCCTGGCCTACTTCATGACGATGTCCACCATGGCGCTGGCCATCGGCCTGCTGGTCGGCAACGTCATCCACCCCGGCGAGGGCCTCAACATCCAGGGCTCGGAGTACGAGATCACGGACACCGGCCACGGTGACGGCGAGGGCGGGACCATCGGCTTCCTGCTCGGCATCATCCCCACCACGCTGCTGTCCTCCCTGACCGAGGGCAACATCCTGCAGACCCTGTTCGTGGCCCTCGTCGTGGGCTTCGCCCTGCAGCAGATGGGCCCGGCCGGCAAGCCCGTGCTCAAGGCCGTGGGCTACGTCCAGGCGCTGGTCTTCCGGATCCTGATCATGGTCATGTGGGTCGCCCCGATCGGCGCGTTCGGCGCGATCGCCGGCGTGGTCGGCGAGACCGGCGTGCAGGCCATCGTCTCGATGGCCACCCTGATGATCGCCTTCTACCTGACCTGCGTCCTGTTCATCGTGGTGATCCTGGGCGGTCTGCTGAAGGCGGTCACGGGGATCAACATCTTCCGGCTCATGAAGTACCTGGGCCGCGAGTACCTGCTGATCTTCTCGACCTCCTCCTCCGAGGCGGCCCTGCCCCGGCTCATCGCCAAGATGGAGCACGTGGGCGTGTCCAAGCCGGTGGTCGGCGTCACGGTCCCGACCGGCTACTCCTTCAACCTGGACGGCACGGCCATCTACCTGACCATGGCCGCCCTGTTCGTGGCCTCCGCCATGGGCAACCCCCTGGGCCTGGGCGAGCAGATCTCCCTGCTGGTGTTCATGATCATCGCGTCCAAGGGCGCCGCCGGCGTGACCGGCGCCGGACTCGCCACTCTCGCTGGCGGGCTGCAGTCCCACCGGCCCGACCTGGTCGACGGCGTGGGCATCATCGTGGGCATCGACCGCTTCATGTCCGAGGCCCGCGCCCTGACGAACTTCACCGGCAACGCGGTCGCCACCCTGCTGATCGGCAAGTGGACCCGGGAGATCGACCTCGTGCAGGTCGAGCGGGTGCTCTCCGGCCAGGACGCGTTCGACGAGTCCACCATGGCCGCCCACTCGCACGGCACCGCCGAGGAGCGGCCCGACGACGAGCCCGGCACCGGCGCCCGCGTGCAGGAGTCCGTCGCCGAGAAGGTCGAGGTCGGCGCCGGCGTGCGCTGACCCGCCCGCCGCGCCCGCCGCGCCCGCCCGGGCGCCGGCGGGCGCAGGCCGTTCCCGTCCTCCGGCTCTCCCGGTCCCGGGGAATTCGGGGCCGCACGGCGGCGGCGGTACCCTGGAAGCTGATCGACTCCAGGAAAACCCCAGGTCGGCCCGTCCGGCCCGGGCCGCCCCGTGCCCGGGGCCGGTCCGCCCGAGCGCGACCCCGAACGAAAGAGCGGTGCCACGAGTGAGCCAGCAGAGCGACGAGAGGATCCCCGGCACGGGCGAGGCCGGGGCGGGAACCGTCGGCCTGACCGGCCGTCCCGTCCGCGACTTCCCCGAACCGCCGGAGCTCTCCACCCACGGGCCCGCCCGGATCATCGCGATGGTCAACCAGAAGGGCGGGGTGGGCAAAACCACCTCGACCATCAACCTGGGCGCGGCGCTCGCCGAGCTGGGCCGCAAGGTCCTGCTGGTCGACTTCGACCCGCAGGGAGCCCTCTCCGCGGGTCTCGGCGCCAACCCCCACGAGCTGGAGCTGACGGTCTACAACGTCATGATGGACCGCTCCGTGGACGTCTGGGACGTGGTCCAGGAGACCGACGTCGAGGGCGTCGACCTGCTCCCCGCCAACATCGACCTCTCCGCGGCCGAGGTGCAGCTGGTCACCGAGGTGGCCCGCGAGCAGGTCCTGGCCAGCGCCCTGCGCAAGCTCGAGGAGCACTACGACGTCATCATCATCGACTGCCAGCCCTCGCTGGGGCTGCTGACGGTCAACGCGCTGACCGCAGCGCACGGGGTGGTCATCCCGCTCATCGCCGAATTCTTCGCCCTGCGCGCCGTGGCGCTGCTGGTGGACTCCATCGAGAAGGTCCAGGACCGGCTCAACCCCCGCCTGCAGATCGACGGCGTGCTCGCGACGATGTTCGACTCCCGGACCCTGCACTCCCGCGAGGTCATGGCCCGGATCGTGGACGCCTTCGGCGACAAGGTCTTCGACACGGTCATCAAGCGCACCGTGAAGTTCCCGGACGCCACGGTGGCCGCCGAGCCCATCCTGTCCTTCGCCACCGCCCACCAGGGCGCCGAGTCCTACCGCCAGCTGGCGCGGGAGCTCATCTCGCGCGGCGGCGCGCCCTGATGCACCCCGAGGAGCCGCCGGGCCCCCCGGGGACCGGCGGCTTCGCGGTGCAGCTGGAGGACTTCGCAGGGCCCTTCGAGGTCCTGCTCTCCCTGATCGCCAAGCACGAGCTGGACATCACCCGGATCGCGCTGGCCACCGTCACGGACGAGTTCCTCCAGTACGTGCGCGCGCTGCACGAGATCGGCTCGACCCGCGCGCTCGACGAGGCGAGCGAGTTCCTCGTCGTCGCCGCGACCCTCCTGGACCTCAAGGCCGCCCGGCTGCTGCCGCGCGGGGAGGTCGAGGACGAGGAGGACGTGGCCCTGCTCGAGGCGCGGGACCTGCTCTTCGCGCGCCTGCTGCAGTACAAGGCGTTCAAGGAGGTGGCCGTCCTGCTCGACGAGCGGATGCGGGCCGAGTCGACCCGCCTGCCCCGGTCGGTGCCCCTGGACCCGGAGGTGGCGGCCGTGCTGCCCGAGCTCGACTGGCGGACCACCCCCGAGCAGTTCGCCGAGATCGCCCGCTCCGTCCTCGCCTCCCGGCCTGGTGCGCCCGCGGAGGTCGGGGTGGACCACCTGCACGGGACCGCGGTGACGGTCCGGGACGAGGCCGAGATCCTCGCCGGGCTGCTCGAGGACGGCGCCCCGCGCTCCTTCCGCGTGCTCGTCGCGGACGCCGGGTCCGCCCTCGCGGTGGTCGTCCGGTTCCTGGCCCTGCTCGAGATGTACCGGGACTCCGTGCTCGAGCTCGTCCAGGAGCAGCCGCTGGGGGAGCTCACGGTCCGCTGGACCGGCGCGGGGACCGGCTGGACCGCCGACCGGCTGTCCGAGGACGCCGCTGACCCCGGGGAGGGGAGCCCGCTCCCGGCCGGCGTCCCTGCTCCCCACGGCGCCCCGGCCGGCGCCCCGGACGAGGTCCCGGCCGTCTCGGGAGCGTCCGCGTGAGCCCCGCGGCCGAGGGCGGTCCCGACCTCGAGGCGCTGCCCGGCGGCGTGCGGGCCGCCGTCGAGGCGATCCTGATGGTCGCCGACGAGCCCGTCAGCGAGTACGAGATCGCCGCGGCCCTGGTGGTCCCGGTCGCGTCCGTGCAACGGGTCCTCGACCGGCTCCGTGCGGAGTACGACGGCGTCGGCACGGATCCGGGGTATGATGGGACGTTGGCGCCGCGCGGGTTCGAGCTGCGCAGCACCGGGGCCGGCTGGCGGATCCACTCGCGCAGCGAGTTCGCCCCCGTCGTCTCCGCGTTCGTCGCGGAGGGACAGACCGCCCGGTTGTCGCAGGCGGCCCTGGAGACCCTGGCCGTCGTGGCCTACCGCCAACCCGTGAGCCGGGGGCGCATCTCCGCGATCCGCGGGGTCAACGTCGACGGCGTCGTCCGCACGCTCGTGCAGCGAGGCCTGATCCGCGAGCTCGAGCGGGACGGCGAGTCCGGCGCCGTGCTCTACGGCACCACCACGTTCTTCCTGGAGAAGATGGGCATCGGCTCGCTCGACGAGCTCCCCGACATCGCCCCTCATCTGCCGGGCATCGACCAGATCGACCACTACGAGGACTGAGACACCACCATGGCCACTTCACGTTCATCATCCGGCCGCCCCGGTCCCGGCGGGCGCCGCGCCCCCGGTTCCCAGGGCGGCCAGAAGCCCCGCACCGGCCAGGGCGGCACATCGTTCCAGGGCGCGAAGGGCGCTTCCGGCCGCGGCCCCGCCAAGGGCAGTGCTGCCAAGGGGGGCCCCGCCAAGAGCGGTGCTGCCAAGGGCGGCTCCGCCAAGGGCGGTGCCAAGGGCGGGACCGCGAAGGGCGGGTCCTCGACGGGCGCCGGCCAGGACCGCGGACCCCGCCCGTTCGCGTCCTCCGAGAAGAGCTCCCGGCGGATGCCCGCCACCCCGTACCGCCCGCCGCACCGGAAGCGGCGGCCCAAGAACCCGCCCGTGGACCGGCTCGACCAGCACGACCCGGACGGGGTGCGGCTGCAGAAGCTCATGGCCCAGGCCGGCGTGGCCTCGCGGCGCGTGTGCGAGGAGATGATCGAGGCCGGCCGTGTGCAGGTCAACGGGGAGACCATCACCGAGCTCGGCATCCGGGTGGACCCGGACACCGTCGAGATCCACGTCGACGGCGTCCGCGTGCAGCTCGACGAGAACCTCGTCTACTACGCCTTCAACAAGCCCGAGGGCGTGCTCTCCACCATGGACGACCCCGAGGGCCGGCCGTGCGTGTCCGACTACCTGAACCAGCAGAAGAACGAGCGCGTCTTCCACGTCGGCCGCCTCGACGTCGAGACCGAGGGCCTGTTGCTGCTGACCAACGACGGCGAGCTGACCAACCGGCTCACCCACCCCTCCTACGAGGTCCCCAAGACCTACCTCGTGCAGGTCCGCGGACCCATGGAGAAGGGCATCGGCGCGGCCATGAAGGCCGGCATCGAGCTCGAGGACGGCATCGCCTCCGTCGACTCCTTCCGGCTCGTCGACTCCACCCCCGGCCACCTGCTCGTGGAGGTCGTCCTGCACTCCGGGCGCAACCGCATCGTGCGCCGGCTCTTCGACGCCGTGGGGCACCCCGTCGAGAAGCTCGTGCGCACCGAGGTCGGCCCCATCCGGATCGGGGACCAGCGCCAGGGCACCATCCGCCGGCTGTCCAGGACCGAGGTCGGGCACCTCCTCGCCTCGGTCGGCATGTAGGGAGCGCCCGTGACGCAGACCCCCTCCGCACCGCCGGCCCCCGCGGCGACCTCCGGACCCGTGCTCGTGGTCGGCGCCGGCCTGCTCGGCGCCAGCATCGGGTTGGGCCTGCGCCACCTCGGCGTGGACGTCTGGCTGCAGGACTCCTCGCCCACCGCCGAGGCCGTGGCCCAGGACATCGGCGCCGGCCGCTCCTGCCGCGCGGCGGGGGAGGAGCAGGTGCCGGAACCGGCCCTCGTCGTCGTGGCCACCCCGCCCGACGTCACCGCGCAGACGGTGGTCGAGGTGCTGGGGCGACACCCGGACGCCGTGGTCCTCGACATCGCCTCCGTCAAGGAGTCCGTGCTCGAGGACGTGCGCGCCCTGGGCGGGGACCTGACCCGGTACGTGGGCACGCACCCCATGGCCGGGCGGGAGAAGTCCGGGCCCGTGGCCGCCCGCGGCGAGCTGTTCACGTCCATGCCCTGGGTCGTGTGCGACTCGGGACGCTCCGCGCCCGCGGCGCTCGCCGCGGCGAAGAACCTCGCTGTGGACCTCGGGGCGACCGTCACGTTCATGGACGCCCGCGAGCACGACGCGACCGTGGCCCTGATCTCCCACCTGCCGCAGGTGATGTCCTCCCTGCTCGCCTCCCGGTTGCAGGACACGCCGTTGCACCACCTGTCCCTCGCCGGGCAGGGGCTGCGGGACACCACGCGCATCGCGGCCTCCGACCCCGGCCTGTGGGTGCAGATCCTCTCCGCCAACGCCGGGCCGGTCGTCGCGTCCCTGCACGGCGTGCGCCAGGACCTCGAGCGGCTCATCGCCACCCTCGAGGAGCCGCAGGCCCCCGGCGCGCGGCTGGACATCGCCCAGCTCGTGGCCGAGGGCAACGCCGGCCAGGCCCGCATCCCCGGCAAGCACGGCGGAGCGCCCCGGGCCTTCGCCACCCTGACCGTCCTCGTGGGCGACGTGCCCGGGCAGATCGCCCGGCTGCTCACCGAGATCGGGGAGATCGGGGTCAACCTCGAGGACCTGCGCCTCGAGCACTCCCCGGGCCAGCCCGTGGGCCTCGTCGAGGTCTCGGTGCTGCCCAACCGCCGCAAGGAACTCGTCGAGGCGCTCCAGGAGCGCGGATGGAAGGTCGTGCAGTGAACACCGGAACGAACACCGCCCGCAGCGCAGCACCCGGGGCCGGGGCGCCGGTCCCTGCCGAGCGGCAGCTGGTCGTCGCCATCGACGGGCCCTCCGGCTCCGGCAAGTCCAGCGTGTCCAAGGAGGTCGCCCGCCGCTTCGGCCTCGCCTACCTGGACACGGGTGCCATGTACCGCGCCCTGACGTGGTGGTGCCTCGACCGGGAGGTCGACCTCTCCGACGGCGACGCCGTGGTCGAGGCCGCCCGCGCCTTCCCGCTCGCCCAGGGCACCGACCCCGACCGGGAGCTGGTGTTCGTGGGCGGGACCGACGTGGGCGTCGAGATCCGGGGCGCCCGGGTGACGGAGGCCGTCAGCGCCGTGGCCACCAACCCGGCGGCGCGAGCGGTCCTGGTGGCCCGCCAGCAGGAGATCATCGCGGACAGCGGCCGGCGGATCGTGGCCGAGGGCCGGGACATCACCACCGTGGTGGCCCCGGACGCCGACGCCCGGATCCTGCTCACCGCCGACGAGCGGGCCCGGATGGCCCGCCGCGGTCTGCAGCTCGGCGGCGTCGACGACGCCGAGCAGCTGCGGGCCCAGGTCGTGGGCCGCGACGCGAGGGACTCCACGGTCGTCAACTTCACCGAGGCCGCCGACGGCGTCGTGACGATCGACTCCTCCGAGCTCACCGTGGAGCAGACGGTCCAGGCCGTCATCGACGCGGTCGTCCGGGCCGCGGGCCGTTCTGCCTAGACCGGCACACCCGGCCTCCCCCTGACATTTTTCCGCACCCCGACCGGCCGCACCCGGCCCAGCGAAGGACAGCCATGACCGGCAACCCCGAGAACCCCGCGCACGACACCGCCCACGACCCCTACGAGGCCGAGCTCCTCGGCGGCACCACGGACGACGTCGCCCAGCGGCTCGCGGCCATCGACGACGACGAGGCCGACCAGCGCGCGCAGGCGCTGCGGGCCGGGCTCGAGGACTACGAGCTCGACGAGGAGGACGCCGCGCTGCTCGCCGAGTGGGCGGAGGACGGCGACCAGGCACCGGTGCGCCGGCCCGCCCCGGTGCTCGCCATCGTGGGCCGGCCCAACGTGGGGAAGTCGACCCTGGTCAACCGCATCCTCGGCCGGCGCGAGGCCGTCGTGGAGGACACCCCGGGCGTGACCCGGGACCGGGTCTCCTACCGGGCCACGTGGAACGGGCGCAACTTCACGCTCGTGGACACCGGCGGGTGGGAGTACGACGCCAAGGGCATCAACGCCCGGGTCGCCGAGCAGGCCGAGATGGCCGTGGAGTTCGCCGACGCCGTGCTGCTCGTGCTCGACGCGACCGTGGGCGTCACCGCCGCGGACGAGGCCATCGTGAAGATGCTGCGGAAGGTCAGGAAGCCGGTGATCCTGGTCGCCAACAAGGTGGACTCCCCGCAGCTCGAGGTCGAGGCCACGTACCTGTGGTCCCTCGGCATGGGGGAGCCGCACCCGGTGTCCGCACTGCACGGGCGCGGCGCCGCCGACGTCCTCGACGCGGTCACGGACCTGCTGCCGGAGTTCTCCGCCGTGGCCGAGACCGAGCTCACCGGCGGCCCCCGCCGCGTGGCGCTCATCGGGCGCCCGAACGTGGGCAAGTCCTCGCTGCTCAACAAGCTGGCCGGGTCCGAGCGCGTCGTGGTGGACCCCCTGGCCGGGACCACCCGCGACCCCGTGGACGAGCTGATCGAGCTGGGCGGCAAGCCGTGGCGCTTCATCGACACCGCGGGCATCCGCCGCCGCGTGCACATGGCCCAGGGCGCGGACTTCTACGCGTCCCTGCGCACCCAGGCCGCCCTCGAGCGCGCCGAGGTGGCAGTGGTGCTGCTGGCCGCGGACGAGGTGCTCTCCGAGCAGGACGTCCGCATCCTGCAGCTGGCCGTGGACTCCGGCCGCGCCCTCGTGCTCGCCTTCAACAAGTGGGACCTCATGGACGAGGACCGCCGCTACTACCTGGAGCGGGAGATCGACCGCGACCTCGCCCACGTGGCCTGGGCGCCGCGGGTGAACGTCTCGGCGAAGACCGGCTGGCACAAGGACAAGCTCGTCCCCGCCCTGGAGACGGCCCTGGCCTCGTGGGACACCCGCGTCCCCACCGGACGGCTCAACGCGTTCCTCGGCGAGATCGTGGCCGCCCACCCGCACCCCGTGCGCGGCGGCAAGCAGCCCCGCATCCTCTTCGGCACCCAGGCTTCCTCCCGCCCGCCGCGCTTCGTGCTGTTCACCACGGGCTTCCTCGACCCCGGCTACCGGCGGTTCATCACCCGCCGCCTCCGCGAGACCTTCGGCTTCGAGGGCACTCCCATCGAGGTGTCCATGCGCGTGCGGGAGAAGCGGAACCGGAAGCGCTGAGGCGCCCGCCGAGATGAATTCCGCCGGAGCTTGCTGTAATGTGATGCGAGTGCTCAGGGCGGGAACGTACTGAGCACTTCGGGCTGTGGCGCAGCTTGGTAGCGCACTTGACTGGGGGTCAAGGGGTCGCAGGTTCAAATCCTGTCAGCCCGACGATTCGAGGCCGGTGGACCGCGGGAACGCGGACCACCGGCCTTCTCTCGTTCCCGGGGGCGGCGTGCCCGGCGCCCGCGCGGCCTACCGCCGGGCCCGGGACGCCGACTCCCGCAGCCGGTCCCGGTCGAGGTCCGGCCGGCCGCCGGCGCTGCCGACCACCTCGGCCGCGGCCGCCGCGGCCCACCAGGCGGCGGACTCCGGGCTCTCCCCGCGCAGCAGCGCGACGGTGAGTGCGGCCACGAACGAGTCGCCCGCCCCGGTGGGGTCCACGGGATCCTCGCCCAGGTGGGGCAGGACCACGTGCCCGCCCGGCCAGGCGACCACGTCGCCCTCCCCGGTCGCCAGGGCCACGACGCGCGGGCCCTCCGCGAGCAGCGACTGCGCGGCCCGCACCGTCCCCGGCACGTCCTGCGGCGCCCAGCCCACCAGCGCCTCGGTCTCGGCGGTGTCGGCGCGCACCACGGCCGCGGTGGACAGCACCCGCCGGCGCACCCCCTCGTCCGCCGGGGCGCCGTCGACCACCGTGAGCGCCCCTCCGGCCGCCGCAGCCTCCAGGGCCTCGGTCACGGCCGCCCCCGGCTGCTGCAGCTGGACCAGGACGGCGTCCGCCGAGCGCAGCAGGTCCCGGCTCGCGCGAACGTCCTGGGCCTCCAGCAGCATCCGGGCGTCCACGTCCTCCAGCAGTCGGCGGACCCCGCGGGGTCCCACGAGGTCGACGAGCAGCGCGGTCGGGGCGCCGGAGCGGCGCACCACGGCGCCGACGTCGATCCCGTCCTCCGCGGCCTGCGCGAGCACCGCCTCCCCGGCCGCATCCGTGCCCACGACCCCCACGAGGTGGACCTCGGCGCCGAGCTGGCGGCACGCCACCGCCTGGTTCGCCCCCTTGCCGCCGAGCAGCTCCTGCCGCTCCAGCACATCGGTGGCGCCACCCGCCTCCGGGAGCTCCTCGACCGTCAGCACGAGGTCCCGTCCCACCTGACCCACCACGACGACACCGGACATCCAGCACTCCTCTCTCCGAGCGGTTCCGCACGCGAGCCCGGGGCCCGCAGGGGTGAGGCCGAGGACGGTCGGCAGGTACCCGCTCCTCCTCGCGCTCCCGGCCGTCGGGCGCGCGCCGCCTGTCCTGCACCGCCGGCTCGTTCCGTGCGTGCCGGACGTGCTCCCTCCCATGCTACGACCGGGGCCGTGTGCACCCCGCCCGGGCCGGGTCGGGACACGGCCCGCAGTACACTGCACGGACACTCCGGCCGGTGGGCCGGGGCCGACCACGAAGGAGCACCGGCGTTGAAGGACCTGCACACCCTGCCCAAGGCTGAGCTTCACCTGCACATCGAGGGCACCCTGGAGCCCGAGCTCGCCTTCGAGCTCGCCGCCAAGAACGGGGTGGAGCTGCCCCACGGCTCGGTCGAGGAGCTCCGGAGGCAGTACGACTTCGAGGACCTGTCCTCGTTCCTCGGCCTCTACTACGCCACGATGGCGGTGCTGCGCGACGCCTCCGACTTCGAGGCCCTGACCCGTGCCTACCTCGAGCGGGCCGACGCGCAGGGCCTGCGGCACGTCGACGTCTTCTTCGACCCCCAGGCGCACCTCGTCCGGGGAGTGCCGCTCGGGACGGTGGTCGACGGCATCCGCGCCGCCCTCGACGCCGCCCGCGCCGAGCACGGCCTCACCTCCACGCTGCTGCTGTGCTTCCTGCGGGACCGGCCCGCAGCAGAGGCCCTGGAGCTCTTCGACTCCCTCGGGGACCAGCTGCCGCGCATCGACGGGATCGGCCTCGACTCGGCCGAGGTCGGCCATCCGCCGGCCCTCTTCGAGGAGGTCTACGCGCGGGCGCGGGCGGCAGGGCTGCACGTCGTCGCCCACGCGGGTGAGGAGGCGGGCCCCGAGTACGTCCGGGAGGCCCTGGACGTGCTGCGCGTGGAGCGCGTGGACCACGGGATCCAGTGCCTGCGCGACCCCGAGCTCGTGGACCGCCTCGTCGCGGAGCGGGTGCCGCTCACCGTGTGCCCGCTGTCCAACGTCCGGCTGCGGGTGGTCGGCACGCTCGCCGAGCACCCCGTCCTGGACATGCTCGAGCGGGGACTGCTGGTCACGGTCAACTCGGACGACCCGGCCTACTTCGGCGGCTACGTGGGGGACGTCTTCCAGGAACTGCGGGACACGCTGGGCCTCACCGACGAGCAGGCGGCCGGCCTGGCCCGCAACTCCGTGGACGCATCCTTCGCCGGGACGGCGCGCAAGCGGTCGATCCACGCCGAGATCACCGCGTGGGAACGCCGCTGAGCGCCCGACACCCGACGGTCTCCGCGCGCCCGGGACCACGGAGGGGTCTGTGCCATAATCGTGCCGACCGCACCCGCCGGACCAGGAGTGACCCATGAGCAACATCCCCGCCGACCTGTCCTACACGGCCGAGCACGAGTGGATCGCCGCCCCCGACGCCGAGGGCGCGGTGCGCATCGGGATCACCGACCACGCGCAGAGCGAGCTGGGCGACGTCGTGTTCGTCCAGCTGCCCGAGGTGGGGGAGAGCATCGAGGCGGGCGCCTCCGTGGGCGAGATCGAGTCCACCAAGTCGGTGAGCGACATCTTCGCCCCCGTCTCCGGCGAGGTCACCGCGGTCAACGAGTCCCTCGAGGACGAGCCCGGGACCGTGAACTCCGCCCCCTACGGAGAGGGGTGGCTGTTCGAGGTCCGCCCCGCCGACGAGGACTACCGGTCCGGGCTGCTCGACGCCGAGGGATACGCCGCCCAGCTGGACTGAACCGCGCAGGGACCCCGACCGCGCCCGAGCCGGGACGTGTCCCGGCTGCCCTTGCGTGTCTCCACCACCCGGTACACTGAAGAGCAACCGGGTGGCTCCGGCCGGTCCCCCGGAAACCGCCGGGGCAGGAGGTCGCGAGGTCAGGGTCCCACAGGGTCCGTCCACCACCACGTCACCAGTCGAGGGAAGAGATGTCCAGAACCCAGAACGGCTCGAACGCACCCCAGGGGGAGCCGGAGACCACGTCGATCCAGATCGTGGCCGAGGTCCTCTCGCACGCAGCTTCCCACAAGCTCTCACCCGAGGAGAGCTCCGCCGTCTCCGCCCTCCCGCCGCGCAGCGCCCTGCTCGTCGCCCACGACAGCGGGGGCACGGGTTCGCGCTTCCTCCTGGACCGGGACGAGGTCCCCGCCGGCCGCCACCCGTCCTCCGAGATCTTCCTGGACGACGTCACGGTCTCCCGCCGGCACGCCCGGTTCGTCCGCCGCGGCGACACCTTCGAGATCATCGACTCCGGGTCCCTGAACGGCACCTACGTCAACGGCGACCGCGTGGACAGCGCGCAGCTCGACAACGGCGACGAGGTCCAGATCGGGAAGTTCCGGTTCACGTTCTACCGTTCGCTGCGCTCGCAGTCGGACCAGTAGAAGGGAGCCATGACCGACCCCGCGGAGACCGATCCACACCGGGACGACGTCCAGCACGAGCCCCGGGTGGGCATCAGCGCCGTGCTCAAGGAGCTCGGCGAGGACCACCCCGGCATCACCGCCTCGAAGCTGCGCTTCCTGGAGGACAAGGGCCTGGTCCACCCCGCGCGCACCGCATCGGGCTACCGCAAGTTCTCGCGCGCCGACGTGGACCGGCTGCGCCGGATTCTGGAACTCCAGCGAGACCGCTACCTCCCGCTGAAGGTCATCCGGGAGCGGCTGGACGCCGACGAGGACGCCCGGGACGACGACGCCCGGCGCACCGCGGAGGCCGCCGATCCCGTCACCGCGCCGCTGCCGATCGTCAGCGCGCCGCGCACCTACAGCCTGCGGGAGCTCGCCTCCCGCACCGGTGCCGGCATCCCGCTGGTCCGCGAACTCGTGAGCTACGGCCTGATCCGGGAGCAGAACGGGGCCTTCGACGACCACGCCCTGGCCATCACCCGAGCAGCCCTCGCACTGACGGCCCACGGCCTGGAACCGCGCCACCTGCGCCCCTTCAAGGCCGCCGCGGACCGCGAGCTGGTGCTCGTCGAGCGGGCCGTGGCGCCCCTGACGTCCCGCCGGGACGCCGCCTCGAGGGCCCGGGCCGTCGAGCGCGCCCAGGAGATCTCCGGGCTGTGCCTCACCATCCACACCTCGCTCGTGAGGTCGGAGATCGCCGCCCTCCAGGAGCGCGCCGCGGTGGAGGGCTGAGATGGCCGTGCACCAGGTCCTGATGGAGATCGCCGGCGTCCGCATGGACGTGCCGTCGGCGCAGCCCGTCGTGGTGCTCCGCGAGGTCGAGGGCGGGCGGCACCTGCCGATCTGGATCGGCACGAACGAGGCGACGTCCATCGTCTTCGCCGTCCAGGGGATCGAGCCGCCCCGGCCCCTGACGCACGACCTCGTGCTGTCGGTGGCCACCGCCTTCGGGCGCACCCTCACCCGGGTGCGGATCCACACGGTGGAGGAGGGCGTCTTCCACGCCGCGCTCGAGTTCTCGGACGGGACGGTCGTCGACTCCCGCGCCTCGGACGCGATCGCCCTGGCGGCGCGCACCGACTGCCCCATCCTGTGCACCGAGACCGTCCTCGACGAGGCCGGCCTCGTGATGAGCGGGGACGGCGAGCTGCGGGAGCCCTCCGCCCGGCCGGGCGAGGGGGAGCAGCAGCTGCCCCCGGAGACGCAGGTCGAGCAGTTCCGCGACTTCCTCGACAACGTCGATCCCGAGGACTTCTGACCCGGGCCGGCACGCCCGTCCGCCCGACACGGGGCCCGGCCTGCTGATGTCTTTGACCCGGCCCCCGGGGAGGTCTACCGTCGGAGCTGTACTCGAGGTGTTCCCGGGGGGATCCGGACGTCTCTGCGAGACCATCCACTCCCGGCGCCGCGAGGACCGGGTCCACGAGCGAGGAGGCGGCGTGAGCGACCGCGAGCAGCCCGGCGGTACGGCGGGGACCGGCAGCCCTCCGGCGCACGGCACCCAGGGGGTCCTCTTCGACGACTCCGTGATCCGTGACGAGTCCGTGGGCTACCGTGGTCCCACCGCGTGCAAGGCCGCGGGCATCACCTACCGGCAGCTGGACTACTGGGCGCGGACGGGCCTCGTGGAGCCCACCGTGCGCGGCGCCTCCGGGTCCGGCACGCAGCGCCTCTACAGCTTCCGGGACATCCTGGTCCTCAAGATCGTCAAGCGGCTCCTGGACACCGGCGTCTCCCTGCAGCAGATCCGCACCGCCGTGAGTGCCCTGCGCGCCCAGGGCGTCGAGGACCTCGCCCAGCTCACGATGATGAGCGACGGCGCGAGCGTCTACGCGTGCACGTCCCCGCACGAGGTCATCGACCTGGTGCAGGGCGGACAGGGCGTCTTCGGGATCGCCGTGGGCCGGGTGTGGCGCGAGGTCGAGGGAACCCTGGCGGCGCTGCCCGGGGAGCACACCGGTCAGGACCGTGCACCCGCGGAGGACCCCCTGCCCGACGACGAGCTCTCCGCCCGCCGGGCCCGCCGGCAGAACGCCGGCTGACCCGGGCGGTTCAGGACGAGCCGTCGAGGAGGCCCTGCAGAATCGCCGTGTACCGTCCGGAGATGTCCCGGGCCTCCTGCCCCGGCCAGCGGTGGATCGGCCAGGCCGCGCCCTGCGCCTGCTGCCAGACAGGCAGGTCCGGGATCACCGGGTTGACCAGCAGCGGGCCGAACAGCTCCTGCAGCTCCGCGAGGCGGTGCCGGTGCTCCACCGACGAGTGCTGGACCTTGTTGACCACCACGCCGGCCGCCGGCACGGCCCACGAGCGGCTCTGCTCGAACTGGGCGATCGCCGTCATCGTGCGCCTGGTCCCCGCCACCGAGAACAGCGAGGGCTCCGCCACCGAGAGCACCTTGTCGCTGGCGGCCCACGCGGTGCGGGTCAGGGCGCTCAGGGTGGGCGGGCAGTCGACCAGCACCAGGTCGTAGCCCTTGGCGTCGGACAGCGCCCGCTCCAGCCGCCCGAGGTCCTTGTCCCGGTAGTCGGAGCGGTCGAGGTGGGACGACCGGGCCGAGCCCGGGGCGACGTCGAGGGCCCTGGCGTCCAGGCCGTCCCGGACGGCCCAGGACGAGGCCACGACCACCCGCTCGAGCGACCCGCGGCGGGGCCGGCGCAGCACCTCGCCGATGTCGTGACCGCGCTCCGGGTGCACGCCGAGCCCGGTCGTGGCGTCGGCGTGCGGGTCGAGGTCCACCACCAGCGTGGGTACTCCCGCCTGCAGCGCCGCGGAGGCGATCCCCAAGGTCACGGAGGACTTGCCGACACCGCCCTTGAGGCTGCTGACGCTGACGATCTGCACGGAGGGGACACCCTTCGCTCGCGGGGACACAGGGGAAACGGCTCCTCGTGTCCGGGATCGGGGGCCGCGGCGAGGAGACGGCTGCGTCCATCGTAGCCGGGTGCGCAGGGTCTGCCCGGGCGCGGCGCGGAACCACCCGCGAACCGGCCCGCCGTCCCGCACCGCACCGGTGCGCAGCGTCCTCGATGCCGCTTTGTGACAGGGGTCACAGTCTGCCCGGTGGTGGCGTGGTTCACTGGTCAGGACCGCCCGCGGGTGGCCATGCTGACCGTGTGCGCGACGTTGCACGACCTTCGAAGAATCAGTGCCCGGGTGTCCGCCGGACGGGCCCGGGTGCGGAACGGGTGTTGATGTTCTCCAAGATCCTGGTGGCCAATCGCGGTGAGATCGCGATCCGTGCCTTCCGTGCCGCGTACGAGCTCGGGGCCAAGACGGTGGCGGTGTTCCCGTACGAGGACCGCAACTCGATCCACCGGCAGAAGGCCGACGAGGCGTACCGGATCGGGGAGGAGGGCCACCCGGTGCGGGCCTATCTCGACGTCGAGGAGATCGTGCGGGTGGCCAAGGAGTCGGGGGCGGACGCGATCTATCCCGGCTACGGGTTCCTGTCGGAGAACCCGGACCTGGCCCGCGCCGCGGCGGCGGAGGGCATCGCGTTCGTGGGTCCCGCGGCGGGGATCCTGGAGCTGGCCGGGAACAAGGTGGAGGCGCTGAAGGCCGCGAAGCGGGCGGGGATCCCGACGCTGGACTCCTCGGAGCCGTCCTCGGAGGTGGAGTACCTGCTGGGGGAGGCCGAGCGGATCGGCTTCCCGGTGTTCGTCAAGGCGGTCGCCGGTGGCGGAGGCCGCGGCATGCGCCGGGTGGAGACCCCGGAGGCCCTGCCCGAGGCGCTGGCGGCGGCGATGCGCGAGGCCGACACGGCGTTCGGGGATCCGACGATGTTCGTGGAGCAGGCGGTGCTGCGCCCGAGGCACATCGAGGTGCAGATCCTGGCGGACGCCTCGGGGGAGATCGTGCACCTGTTCGAGCGCGACTGCTCGGTGCAGCGCCGGCACCAGAAGGTGATCGAGATCGCCCCGGCGCCGAACCTCGACGAGGGGATCCGGCAGGCGCTGCACCGTGACGCGGTGAAGTTCGCCCGTGAGCTGGGCTACGTGAACGCCGGGACCGTGGAGTTCCTGGTGGACACGGCCGGGGAGCGGGCCGGTCAGCACGTGTTCATCGAGATGAACCCGCGCATCCAGGTGGAGCACACCGTCACCGAGGAGATCACCGACGTCGATCTGGTGGCCTCGCAGCTGCGGATCGCGGCCGGGGAGTCCCTGGCGGACCTGGGGATCGCACAGGAGTCCTTGGCCGTGCGGGGTGCGGCCCTGCAGTGCCGGATCACCACCGAGGACCCGGCCAACGGGTTCCGCCCCGACGTCGGGAAGATCTCCGCCTACCGCTCCGCCGGCGGTGCCGGGGTGCGTCTCGACAGCGGCACGGTGTACGCGGGGGCGGAGATCTCCCCGCACTTCGACTCGATGCTGGTCAAGCTGATCTGCCGCGGCCGGGACTACGCGACCGCGGTGCACCGGTCCCAGCGCGCCCTGGCGGAGTTCCGGATCCGCGGGGTGGCCACCAACATCGGGTTCCTGCAGGCGGTGCTGGCGGATCCGCAGTTCCTGGCCGGGGAGGTGGCCACCGACTTCATCGAGTCCCGTCCGGAACTCTTGGCCGCGAGGACGTCGGGGGACCGGGCGACGAAGGCGCTGACCTGGCTGGCCGAGGTCACGGTGAACCGGCCCAACGGGGAGCGGGTGGAGGGCATCGACCCGCGCACCAAGCTGCCGCACTACCCGGGCGACAAGCAGGACGAGCCGCTGCGGTCCCCGTTCGACGGGCCCTCGGAGCACCAGCCCCCGGCGGGCTGGCGGCAGAAGCTGCAGGACCTGGGCCCGGAGGGCTTCGCGAGGGCGCTGCGGGAGCAGCAGGCGGTGGCGGTGACCTCCACGACGTTCCGGGATGCCCATCAGTCGCTGCTGGCCACGAGGGTGCGCACCCGTGACCTGCTGGCGGCGGCCCCGGCCTACGCGCACACGCTGCCGCAGCTGCTGTCGGTGGAGGCCTGGGGCGGGGCGACCTACGACGTGGCGCTGCGGTTCCTGGGGGAGGACCCGTGGGAGCGGCTGGCTCTGCTGCGCGAGGCGATGCCCAACATCCCGATCCAGATGCTGCTGCGCGGGCGCAACACGGTGGGCTACACCCCGTATCCGACCGAGGTGACGGACGCGTTCGTGGCCGAGGCCGCCGCGACCGGGGTGGACATCTTCCGGATCTTCGACGCGCTCAACGACGTGGAGCAGATGGCCCCGGCCATCCAGGCCGTGCGCAAGACGGGCACCGCGGTGGCCGAGGTCGCCCTGTGCTACACGGGTGATCTCAACGACCCCGGTGAGACGCTCTACACCCTGGACTACTACCTGGACCTCGCCGCCCAGTGCGTCGAGGCCGGTGCGCACGTGCTGGCGATCAAGGACATGGCCGGACTCCTGCGGCCCATGGCCGCGGCGAAGCTGGTGACCGCGCTGCGGGAGCGCTTCGAGGTGCCGGTGCACCTGCACACCCACGACACCGCCGGCGGGCAGCTGGCGACCCTGATGGCCGCGATCGCCGCCGGGGTGGACGCGGTGGACGTGGCCGACGCCTCGATGGCGGGCACCACCTCCCAGGTGCCCGCCTCCGCGCTGGTGGCGGCCCTGGAGCACACCCCGCGGGACACCGGCATCCCGCTGGAGGCGATCTCCGCGATGGAGCCCTACTGGGAGGTCATCCGGGCGATGTACTCCCCGTTCGAGTCCGGGCTCACCGCCCCCACGGGCCGGGTGTACCGGCACGAGATCCCCGGCGGGCAGCTGTCGAACCTGCGCCAGCAGGCCATCGCGCTGGGGCTGGGGGAGCGCTTCGAGGCGATCGAGGACATGTACACCGCCGCCAACGCCATGCTCGGGCGCCTCGTGAAGGTCACCCCCTCCTCCAAGGTCGTGGGCGACCTCGCCCTGCAGCTCGTGGGGATGGGCGTGGACCCGGCGGAGTTCGAGGCTGATCCGCAACGGTTCGACCTGCCGGACTCCGTGATCGGCTTCCTCGCCGGCGAGCTCGGCACGCCCCCCGGAGGGTGGCCGGAGCCCTTCCGCTCCAAGGCGCTGGAGGGGCGCAACGTCAGGGTCGGGGTCACCGAGCTGTCGGCCGAGGACCAGCAGGCGCTCGCCGAGGACTCCGACACGCGGCGGGCCACGCTGAACCGGCTGCTCTTCGCCGGTCCCACCCGCGAGTACGAGGCCGGCCGGGCCAAGTACGGCGACGTGTCCGTGCTGCACACCCGGGACTTCCTCTACGGGCTCACCACCGAGCACGAGCACGTGATCTCCCTGGGCAAGGGCGTGCGTCTGCTGGTCACCCTGCAGGCGATCTCGGAGGCCGACGACAAGGGCATGCGCACCGTGATGCTCACCCTCAACGGCCAGCCGCGCATGATCGAGGTCCGCGACACCTCGGTCGCCTCGGCCGTGCCCGAGACCGAGAAGGCCGACCCCGCCGACCCCGGCCACGTGGCCGCCCC
>NZ_JBISWK010000051.1:0-1786 GCF_044462205.1 Kocuria rhizosphaericola
GGGTGCCGATCGTCTCCTACGACCCCGACCTGGAGCTGCTCTCCGTGCCCATCGGCGCGGAGCTGGCCGGGCTCTACGCCCGCGCCGCCGTCCTGCTGCGCGGGCGGACGCTCAGGCGCCGGCGTTCGCGGCGACCAGCTCCGCGCCGGCGTCCGCGGCGATCAGCTCCGCCGCGCGCTCGCCGATCATGTAGACGGTGATGTTGGGGTTCACCGTGGTCAGCTCCGGCATCACCGAGGCGTCGGCCACGCGCAGGCCCGCCACCCCCTTGACCCTCAGCTGCGGGTCGAGCGGGGACATCGCGTCGTCGGCCGGGCCCATCCGGCAGGACCCGGCCGGGTGGTAGACGGTGTTGTGGGTGCGCCGGACGTAGTCGGCGATCTGCTCATCGGTCTGCACGTCCTTCCCCGGGAACAGCTCCTGCCCGGCCCACTCGGCCAGCGGCGACTGCGCCACGATCTCGCGGGCCTTGCGGATCCCGGCGGTCATGATGCGCAGGTCGTAGCCCTCGGGATCCGTGAAGTAGCGGGGGTCCACCCGGGGCTTGTCGCGGAAGTCCCGCGAGCGCAGCCGCACGGTGCCGCGGGAGCGCGCGTGGGTCACGTTGGGGGTCAGGCAGAAGGCGTTGTCCGAGGTCGGGTAGCCCTGCCGGTAGGTGTGCATGTCGAAGTTGACCGAGCCGTAGTGCATCATCAGGTCCGGCCGGTCGGTGTCCGGGTCGACCTGGGTGAAGATCCCGGCCTCCCACCACTGGGTGGACTCGGTGACCATGGGCTTCTTGGCCTCCCACTGGATCACGCTCTCGGGGTGGTCCTGCAGGTGCGCGCCGACGCCGGGGGCGTCCACGAGCACGTCCACGCCGACCTCGCGCAGGTGCTCGGCGGGTCCGATCCCGGAGAGCATCAGCAGCTTCGGGGTGTCGATCGCCCCGGCGGAGACGACCACCTCGCGGCGGGCGCGCACGGTGCGGGGAGTGCCGAAGGCATTGTCCACGACCTCCACGCCGGTGGCCCGGCCGTCCTCGACGACCACGCGCGTGGCCTGGGTCGAGTGCAGGACCGTGAGGTTCTCCCGCTCGGCGGCCGGGTGCAGGTAGGACACGGACGACGACGCCCGGGTGCCGTCGGCCCGGCGGTTGATCTGGAAGAAGTTCGCGCCGTTGACCACGGTCTTGCCGGTGTTGAACGGCGTGCGCGGGATCCCGGCCTGCTCGCAGGCCTCGAGCACGGCTACGCCGCACGGGTCGTCGTCGGGGACCTGCATCAGGTGCACGGGCCCGTCGTGGCCGTGGTGGGCGCCCGCGTCGTCGTTGGTCTCGAGCTTCTGGTAGAGCCGGAAGGCGGTCTCGGCGTTCCAGCCCTCGGCGCCGTGCTTCTCCTCCCATTCGTCGATGTCCTCGGCCGGGGCCCAGAAGGCGATGCACGAGTTGTGGGACGAGCAGCCGCCCAGCACCTTGGCGCGCGCCATGCGCATGAAGGAGTTGCCGTTCTCCTGCTCCTCGAGCGGGTAGTCCCAGTCGTAGCCGGACTCCAGCAGCTCCATCCACCGGCTGAGGGTCAGCACCTCGTCGAGGCCCCGGTCGTGCGGTCCGGCCTCGATCAGCCCGACCGTCACGGACGGGTCCTCGGACAGGCGGGCGGCGACGACGGCGCCGGCCGAGCCACCGCCGACCACGAGGTAGTCGAACTCCTGCGGGATGCTGGGTGCGCGGGTGGTGCTGGGAACGGTCATGGTCTCTCCTTGCAGAAATCGTGGAACGAGGGTCGGTGGGCCCACGTCGTCGTCG
>NZ_JBISWK010000052.1:0-15012 GCF_044462205.1 Kocuria rhizosphaericola
CGACGCCGGTGGGCGCGGTTCAGGGCTGGGCGAACCAGCCGGTCACGGCCGGGGCGGTGTTCTGGTAGACGTGCTTGAGCTCCTGGTACTCGCCCAGACCGGTGGGGCCGAGCTCGCGGCCGATGCCGGACTGCTTCATGCCGCCCCACTCCGCCTGCGGCAGGTACGGGTGGTAGTCGTTGATCCAGATCGTGCCGTGGCGCAGGCGGGCGGCCACCCGCTGGGCGCGGCCGGCGTCGGAGGTCCACACCGCCCCGGCCAGGCCGTAGACGGTGTCGTTGGCGATCTCCACGGCCTCGTCCTCGGTGCGGAAGGTCTCGACCGTGACGGTGGGGCCGAAGGCCTCGTCGTGCACGCAGTCCATCTCACGGGTGCAGCGGTCGATGACCGTGGGCGGGTAGAAGAAGCCCTTCCCGAGATCCAGCTGCCCGTCGGCGGACGGACCGGTGACGAACTCGCCGCCGCAGCGGATCCGGGCGCCCTGCTGCCGAGCGCACTCCACGTAGGCGTGCACCTTCTCCCGCTGGGCCGCAGAGATCAGCGCGCCGGTCTCGGCCTGCTCGTCGAACGGGCCGCCCAGACGGATCCGCTCGGCGCGGCGGACGAGCTCGTCGACGAAGCGCTCGGCGACCGACTCCTCGACCACCAGCCGCGCCCCGGCGGAGCAGACCTGCCCCGAGTGCACGAAGGCGCCGTTGAGGGCGTTGTCCACGGCGGCCTCGAAGTCGGCGTCGGCGAAGACCACGTTGGGGTTCTTCCCGCCCAGCTCCAGGGCGATCTTCTTCACGGTGGGGGCCGCGGCGGCCGCGATCGCCCGGCCGGTGACCACGCCGCCGGTGAAGGAGACGAGGTCGACGTCGGGGGAGGAGGACAGCGGCGCGCCGGCCTCGGCGCCCGCGCCGAGCACGAGGTTGGCCACGCCGTCGGGCAGGCCGGCCTCCTGGAGCACGTCCATCATGAGCACCGCCGTGTGCGGGGTGAGCTCGGCGGGCTTGAGCACGAAGGTGCAGCCGGCCGCGATCGCCGGGGCGATCTTCCAGGCCGCCTGCAGCAGCGGGTAGTTCCAGGGCGTGATCATCCCGCACACGCCCACGGGCTCGGTGACGACCTTCGAGACCACGGCCGGGTCCCCGGCGTCGACGACGCGACCGGCCTGCTCGGCGGCGATCTTGCCGAAGTACGTGAAGCACGCGGCGATGTCGTCCATGTCGATCTCGGACTCCACCAGGCGCTTGCCGGTGTCCAGGGACTCGGCGCGGGCGAACTCGTCCTTGCGCTCGCGCAGCCGGGCGGCGACCCGCAGCAGCAGGTCACCGCGCTGCGGGCCGGGCACGGAGGACCAGCGGCCGTCGTCGAAGGCGCGGCGGGCCGCGGCGATCGCCCGCTCGGTGTCCTCCGCGGTGGCCTCGGCCACGGTGCCGACCTCGGTGCCGTCGGCAGGGCAGACGATGGTGCGGGTGCCGCCCTGGGCGGCCGCCTGCCACTGTCCGTCGATGAAGAGGGTGGTGCTCACGGGTTCGTCTCCTTCGCCGCGGGGATCTGCCCCGTCGGCACGTCGTGGATGTCGGTGGACCAGTCGGGGTGGCCCTGCTCGCCGTCCTGGATGACGGACGGGCCGGTGTGGATGCTCAGGAAGGCCAGGTGCGCCTCCCAGCTGTCGAGGACGTCGTTGATGACCTGCTCGTGGCTCCAGTCCATGACGTCGGTGCCCTGGGAGCCGGTCTCGTTGAAGACCTCGAGGCGGTAGTAGAGGTCCGAGTCGGGGTTGGTGCGGAACCCGCCGAAGGCCGGCACCGGTGTGGCCACCGGGTAGATCTGGTAGCAGAAGTCCCGGTCCTCGCCCATGCGCACGGTCAGCGTGTGCTCGGACAGGTCCTGGTACCCGACCACCGAGCTGGTGAGCTCCGCGTCACGTCCATGGGCCCGGAACTCCTCCACGACCTCCGAGAGGGCGGGGACGAGCACCTGCTCCTCGTAGCGGAGCACGGCCTTCGGGCCAGGGAACGAGCCGGTCCGGGAGAGCCGCCTGCGCCAGTGGCTGTCCGGGCCGGGGATGCGGGAGGCGGCCGCGGAGCGGCGGGTGGAGCTGCGTCCCTCACGCTGGGAGCGCTCGGCCCGCAGGGCCTTCCAGAACCCGATCATGATCAGGTACATCACGATCGAGAAGGGCAGGCCGATGATCAGCGTGGCGGCCTGCAGGGTCGGCACCCCGCCCACGAGCAGCATGGCCAGGGTCAGCAGCCCGGTGGCGGCGGCCCAGAAGACGCGCAGCCACTTGGGCCCGTCCTGGGTGGGGTCCTGGATGGTCGAGGTGAACGTGGACATCACCAGGGCGCCGGAGTCGGCGCTGGTGACGTAGAACAGTAGCCCGGCCAGCGAGGCGAGGCCGATGAGCAGCGGAGCGCCCGGGTACTGCTCGAGCAGGGAGTAGAACGCCCGCTCGGGGGTGTTCATGGCGACCTCGCCGAACGCGTCGTCGCCGCCCGTGACGATCGCCAGGGCGCTGTTGCCGAAGACCGAGACCAGGATGAGGATGAACACGAACGGCACGGTCAGGGTCGCGATCACGAACTCGCGCAGGGTGCGGCCGCGGGAGATGCGCGCCAGGAACAGCCCGACGAACGGCGCCCAGGCGATCCACCAGGCCCAGAAGAACAGGGTCCACCCCGCCATCCACTCCGCCGCACCGGTGTAGGCGAACGTGTCCAGGGTCATCCCGGGCAGGGCGGCCACGTAGTCGCCGAGGTTCTGCACCGTGGCGTCGAGCAGGAACGAGGTCCTGCCGGCGACGAGCACCCAGACGATCAGCGCCACGGCCATCAGGACGTTGAGCTCGGAGAGCCGGCGGATGCCCTTGTCCACGCCCGAGACGCACGAGGCGGTGGCCATCACCACGGCGACGACGATCAGCCCGATCTGCGCGGCGGTGCCCTCCTCGATACCGAACAGCAGGTACAGACCGTAGTTGAGCTGCACCACGCCGATGCCCAGCGAGGTGGCCACGCCGAAGATCGTGCCCAGCAGCGCCGCGATGTCCACGGCGTCCCCCATGCGTCCCTGCACGCGCTTGCCGATCAGCGGGTAGAGGGCCGAGCGGATGCTCAGGGGCATGTTCCACCGATAGGCGAAGTAGCCGAAGGCCATGCCCATCAGGGCGTACATCGCCCAGCCGGTGACGCCGTAGTGGAACAGCGTCCACACCACGGCCAGGCGGGTGGCCTCGGCGGTCGCGCCCTCGCCCGTGGGCGGGCCGTAGTACTGGGTCACCGGCTCTGCGACGGAGAAGAAGAGCAGGTCGATGCCGATGCCGGCGGCGAAGAGCATCGCCGTCCAGGTGAACAGGTTGTACTGCGGCTTCGAGTGGTCGGGACCCATCTTGATGGTCCCCTCGCGGGAGAAGGCCACGACCAGGACGAAGACCGTCACCACGGTGGCGGTCAGGACGTAGAACCAGCCCATGTTGGTGGCGATCCAGCCCACCACGGCGCTGATCACGGTGGAGGCCTGGTCGGGCGCGAGGATCGCCCACAGGGAGAACAGGACGATGGTGACGCCCGAACCGGCGAACACCACCCGGTTCACGGTCGGCCGGGGGCGGTGGGCGCCGGTGGGGGCTCCCCTTGTGGACGTGCTGTCCTGCACGGCAGTGGTCATGGGGCAAATCCTTCTGTGGAGAGTGGTCCAGGGCGGGTGCACCCGGTGACCGGACCTGAACGGACCGGGCGGGGCGGGACGTCGTCGTCCTGTGGCGGGCCGGTGTGGTGCTGGACACCACATCGGCCGTGCGCAACATCGTGACACCTTCCTTCCGGTTGGTAAAGTATTTTTTCATGAGCACTTCCTCCCGTGAGCGGATTCTCGACGGCGCCCTCCAGCTGATCCGGAGCGGTGGCACGATCTCGCTCGCGTCGGCCGCACGGCAAGCGGGCCTGACCAAGCCGGGAGTGATGTACCACTTCCCCACCAAGGAAGCGCTGATGCTCGCCCTGGTGGACCGGGTGATGGACGGCTGGGACGCGCAGATGTCCCGCCGCCTCTCCGCCCCGCCGGAGCAGGTGCCGGCCGACGAGCGTCTGCGCGCCTACCTGGACTGGTGCCTCTCGGGCGAGGTCGACGAGACGGACCTGGTGATGCTCACGGACCAGCGGCTGCGCGCGACGCTCAAGGAGCGCTGGGTCGCGCGGGTGGCACCGTGGGTGGACCTGCCCGTGGACCTGCCCGCCGAGCGCCGGAGCCGGCTGCTGGCCGTGCGGCTGCTCGCCGACGGCGTGTGGTTCGCCGATGCCGCCGGCGTCTTCGCCCCTGACCTCGAGGAGCGGGCGCGGCTCCGGGCGGTCGCCGACGCCCTGCTGGCGGACTGAGCCGCGACCCGGTGGCGGCTGCTGGTCGAGCTCGGTGGCGTGCCGGCCTGAGTGGCTCCGGGCGGTGGGTTCGGAGTGCGCCCGCACCGCGCGGGGTCCTCGGGCGATGTCCGCGGTGCCCCGGCACCACCCGGGTGGTGCGGTCCCGGAACTCGTGTACAGTGGTTCGCAGTTGTTGAGGTTCGTTTTTGTCTTTCAAGCAGTTCGGCCCACTCGGGTGCAGCAGTTTTTCTGAGAAGACGTTTTCCATGCATCACAACTGTTTTGTTTCTCGAACGTCGGGAAACGTTCATCTCATGAAGGATCAGGTCTCCCATGACTACCGGCATCGTCAAGTGGTTCAACGCTGACAAGGGCTTCGGCTTCATCACCCCCGAGGACGGCTCCAAGGACGTCTTCGCCCACTTCTCCGCGATCAACTCGAACGGCTTCCGCTCGCTGAACGAGAACGACCGCGTCGAGTTCGAGACCCAGGACGGCCCCAAGGGCCCCCAGGCCGCGAACATCAACGTCATCTCCTAAGGATCCTGCTCGGGCCCCGGCCCGCAGATCCTCCAGAACCGTCGTCGGGCTCCGCCCGGCGGCGGTTCTGTCGTCGTGCCCCACGGGGGGCGTCTCACGGGGCAGAATCACTGGGAGAGAAGCGCGGGCGAGACGCGCCGCAGCAGAGCCCCGGGAGGAAGCACCGTGAGCGTTCCCGATCCGCGCCCCGCGGCGGCGGAGCCGGAGGACCCCTTCGTGGTCAACCGGATTCCCGACGCCGAGCTGGAGGTCACCGTGCCCTTCGAGCTCGAGGCCTCCGAGTGGGAGTTCGACGGCTCCGCCGACGAGGCCGGCGGCTGGGGCTCCGCGGGGGACTACGGTCTTGAGTGAGCGCCGTGCGGACCCCTCCGCACGCCTGCTCGTCCGTGTACCTGCACTCGTGCATCCACCGCGCCCGGCCACGACGGAGGCCGCAGCCCGATGGGCTGCGGCCTCCGTCGTGTCCTGCCCGCAGGCTACGCCGACAGCGGGAGGGACGAGGGGTGGAGCTTGAAGAACGGGTGCCGTCCGGTGGCCGCGAGGGCTCCGGGGACGAGGAGCTGGCGGTACTTGGCGCACCATTGCGCGGTTCCCTCCGCGTGCTCCGCCGCGGCGGCGAGGTCGTCGGCCTCAGGGCTCAGGTACTCCTGCACGTCCCCGTCGGTCGACGTGAGCCGGACGAGGTGCAGATCGGGGAGGGCGGTGACGGTCACGTCGATCCACTCCTCGCGCTGGTCGGTGGTGATGGCTGTTCTTTCTTCGGACATGGTCATGTTTTCTCCTGACGTTCTTGCAGGCATCCGATGGCGTTGCCCGCCGCTTCGTCATCCGATCCACCCGGGAACATCGGGTTGGCGCGCAGCGGGTCGGAGCCTCTCCACGGGCTCGTCGGGGATCGTCGATCTCCGGTCGAGCACGTGGACGCCGCATCTCGAGAAGCAGATCCAGGCTACCCCGGAGCTCCGACACCTCGACAAGCGAGTCGTGAGTTGTGTCACTGAAACGTAATGCTCGGGCTCGTCGTCGGCGCCGTCCCCGGTGTTCCGAGCCCATTCCAGCGGAGGGATGTGTCGCCGAGGTGTCGCAGCGGTGACGTCCCGGGGAAGACCGGCGCACAGGTGGGCGGCGCGGGATGCCGCCGGGGCGGAGCTCGCCGATGTGGTTCAATGGAGACAGCTTCAAGAGACCCGGTCGGCAAGCTCCGACTTGACCGGGCACCAACCCCATGTTCACGGGTGGTTCGGATGACGAAGCGGCTCGCATCACCGCCGCGGCGGTACCCGGTGCGAGCAAGAGCGCCCGAAGGATCCCCGGTCATGTCCGACCCCCGCACCCCTGCCCCCTCCGCCCGTGCCGGAGCGTTCTCCGAGACCGCCCCGGGCGTCCCAGCCGGAAGGGACCCGGTCCCGAGCGACCCGGCCCGGAGCGTCCCGCCCATCAGCGTCTCCGCCATGAGCCTCGAGGACTACGCCCGTGCCGTGCAGGCCCGCACCGAGTTCGTGGACTTCCTGCTGGCTCCGGCCCGCGGGGAGCTCGCCGCCGCGGCCTGAGGTCCCGCGCCGTGGACCTGCTCCTGGACCGTTCCGTGCTGCTGGGGGTGCGCACCCCGGAGCGCTGCCCCGGGCTGGCCGAAGCCCTGCGCCGGCACGGCCACCGGCGGCTGTTCCTGCCGGCCACGGTGCTCGGCGAGCTGCTCGCCGAGCGGCCCGACGAGACGCTGTGGGTGGAGCAGCTCGAGCTGCGCTTCCCGGGCCGGGTGCTCCCGGTGGACGCCGCCGTGGCCCGGGCGTGGGGCTCGCTGGGCGCGACGGTGGCCGCCGACCCGCTCGCCGGGCTCACCGCCGCCACGGCCCAGGTGCACGGGCTGACCGTGCTGACCGTGGAGCCGGGGCGGTACGCCGGCACCGGGGCGTCCGTGCTGGACGCGGCCCCCGCCCGGCGGTAGCCCTCAGCCGGCGCGGCGGTGGCGCGGGCCGCGCCCCCGCACCGAGAGCTCCACGGCGTGCTCGTAGTGCTCGAGCAGCTGTCCGACCAGGACGTCCCACGTCCGGCCCTGGACCGCCGCGTGCGCGGCGGCGCCGAACGCGGCCCGCTTCGCCTCGTCGCCCAGGAGGTCGACCACGTGCCCGCGGAGCGCACCGAGGTCGCCCGGGGGGTAGAGCCAGCCGGTGCGGGACCGGTCCACGAGGTCGAGCGGCCCGCCCCGACCGGTCGCGACGACCGGCACCCCGGAGGCCATGGCCTCCTGGATCGTCTGGCAGAACGTCTCGAACTCGCCGGGATGGACGAACACGTCGAAGGACGCCATGATGCGCGCGAGGTCGGCGCCGCTGCGCCGCCCGGTGAAGTGGGCCTGCGGGAGCCGGCGGCGCAGGGCGTCCTCCTCCGGCCCCGAGCCCACGACCACGAGCCGCGTGCCGGGCAGGTCCGCGACCGCGGCGAGGTCCTCGACCTGCTTCTCCGGCGCGATCCGGCCCACGTAGCCGACGATCCGCCGGCCGCCGCCGACCTCCTCCCGCCACTGCTCGTCCCGGTGCCGGGGGCAGAAGCGGGTGGTGTCCACCCCGCGCCGCCACAGGTGCACGTCGTGGACGCCGTGCTCGGTGAGCTGCCGGACCGCCGAGGTGGACGGCGCGAGCGTGAGCGTGGCGAGGTTGTGCATGGAGCGCACGTGCCCCCACAGGAGATGCTCGAGGAACGGCGCCCCGTACTTGGCCGCGTATCCGGGCACGTCCGTCTGGTAGACCGCCACGCACGGCACCCCGAGCTGCTGGGCCGCCAGGATCGCCCGGCGGCCCAGCACGAACGGGGAGGCCACGTGGACCACGTCCGGCCGGAAGCGCGCCAGCTGCCGGCGCACCCGCGCCACGGTCCCCCCGGCTACGCGCACGGCCGGGTAGCCGGTGAGGGGAACGGCGGGCAGCCGGTGCACCGGCACCCCGTCGAGGTCCTCGACGACGTCCTCCACGAGGCGCCCGAGCGGCGCGGGGTCGTAGGAGGGTGCCAGGACGGCGACGTCGTGCCCCCCGGCGACCAGCTGCTCGACGACCCGGAGCACCGAGTGGGTGACTCCGTTCAGGTGGGGGAGGAACTGCTCGGCGACCACGGCGACTCTCATGTGCGCGAGCCTGCCCGGGGCGGGCGACCGGACGGGAAGCGGCACGTGGCCCGCCGGTGAAGGCGCCGTGAAGCCTCTGCCGGGGCGCCGCGCGGGCGTGGGAGGATGGGCGGTGATGAACTCCCATGGCTCTTCCTCCCCCGCAGCACGCCCCGACCGCCGTGGCGTGCCGATGCCGCTGTGGCTGCAGGGCGTGCTGGAACTCGGCTCCGTGGCCGTGGTGTCCTACCTGCTGGTCCTGCTGACCGTCCTCATGGTGTGGCTCGCCGACGGCTTCGACACCCTCGGCCTGATCGGCGGGTTCGTGCTCTCCGGCCACGTGTGGCTGCTCGCCCACCTCACGCCCCTCCAGGTGGCCCTGGACCCGGGGGCGGGACTGCCCGCGACCACCGGGACGCTCAACCTCGTCCCGCTGGGACTGACCCTCGTGCCGTTCGCGCTCGCGTGGCAGGCCGGGAGGCGGCTGGCGCGCGCCTGCTGGGAGGGTCAGTTCTGGCAGCCGTACCTCAGCGGCCTCGCCGCCTACTGCGCGTTCGGCGCGGCGGCCGCGCTGCTGTTCAGCGGCGGGCCGGTCTCGGCGAGCCCGGTGGCCGCGGCCGTCTTCCCGCTCGTTCCCGTGGCCCTGGGCGCGTTCGTGGGCGCGTACCGGGCCTCCCGGTCGCTGCCGGGGCTGATCGGCGTCAACGCCGCCGCGTGGGTCGAGCGCACGAGCCAGTACTCCCGCTGGGCCGGGTCCTACGTGTGGGCCGTGCTGCGCGCCGGGTTCGTCGCGGCCGTCGCCGGGGTCGGCGCCGGGGCGGCCCTGCTCGCCGCCGCCCTGTTCTGGAACTGGAACGACGTGGTGGGCGTCTACCAGCGGCTCGGCACCGGCGTGCCGGGGGACACCGCGCTGACGGGGCTCCAGCTCGGCTACCTGCCCAACCTCGCCGTCTACGCCCTGGCCTGGGCCACGGGCGCGGGCTTCGACCTGGGCTCCGGCACCCACGTCTCCCCGCTGGGCACCGACGCCGGGCCCGTGCCGATGCTCCCGGCGCTCGCCGCGCTGCCGCCCGCGGAGCTGCCGGCGTGGGCGCTCGTGGTGGTCGTGCTGCCGGTCCTGGCCGGTGTCCTCGCCGGCTGGTGGTTCCTGCGCGAGGGGGAGAACCACCTGGACGACTGGATGGCGCTCCGGCTGCCCGCCCGCTGGATCACGTTCCCGCTCTCGACCCTGCTGACCGGGCTCTTCGTGGGCGCGGTCGCGGGCGTGCTGGTGATGCTGCTGAGCTGGCTGGCGCACGGCTCGCTGGGGCTCGGCCGGCTCACGGACGTGGGGCCCGACGGTCCGGCCGTCCTGCTGCTGTTCGGCGCCGAGGTGGCCGTGGGCACGGCGGTCGGCTGCGTCGTGGGACCGTGGCTCGAGCACGAGCCGTCGTTCGCGCCGCCCCGCGGTGCGGAGGACGGCGGGGACGGGACGCCTGCCGGCCGGCGCGAGGCGCGGCGGCGGCGCCGGGAGGAGGCCGCGGCGCGGCGCGCGATGCGCTCGGCGGGCCGGCGGAGCCCGCAGACCGCGGGCGGGGCCGGACGGAACGGGGACGACCGGGACGAGGTCGACCGGGACGGGGCCGATCGGGACGAGGTCGACCGGGACGGGGCCGATCAGCACGGGACCGACGGGGAGCGTGCCGAGGACCGGCGTGCCGACGCGGGCCCGTGGGCGGCTCAGGAGCGGGCCGTGGCGGGGTCCCGGTCCGCGGAGGCCTTCGACGTGGACGCGGTCGAGACGCCGGCGGCGGCGTCCGACGCCGGTGCGTCCGGTTCGCCGGAGAGATAGCTCCAGATCCCGTCCTCGAGCTCCTGCTGGCACTGCGCCTGCCCGGAGAGCGTGAGGGTGCCCGCGACGCACTCCTGGTAGGCCTCGGCCACCGGCCACAGGGCCAGACGGGCCCCGCCGGTGAGCAGGCTCAGCGTGCCCAGCACGATCGCGGCGACCGCGCTCAGCACCAGCAGCAGGCGCTTGTCCGAGCCGCGGGAGCGCACGAGGGCCGCGATGCCCAGCCCGATCCCGACGGCCGCCAGCACGACCCCGGCCACGGTCGGCCACAGGCCGGCACCGACGAGCACCAGGGCGACCGCCGCGCACACCAGTGCGCCTCCTGCCGTGCGGGTCGCTGCGGCGCGTCGTGCGTCCGCGGGGGCTGCCTCGGGGCTCGGGCGGGGAGGGGTCATGCCCTTCACTCTAGGGCACCCCGGGCACCGGTCCCCGCCCGCCCGACTAGACTCGACGGCATGCGCATCGTCGTCATGGTCTCCGGCTCCGGCACCAATCTGCAGGCGGTCCTCGACGCCGTCCGGGACGGCCGGATCGACGTCGAGATCGCCGCCGTGGGCGCCGACAAGCCCTGCGCGGGGCTGGAGCGGGCGCGGCAGGCCGGGGTCGAGACGTTCCTCGTGCGGCCCGGCGACCACCCGGACCGGACGCGGTGGAACCGTGCCCTGCAGGAGGCGGTGGCCGCCCGGGAGCCCGACCGGATCGTCTTCGCGGGGTTCATGCGGATCGTGGACGCCGAGTTCGTCGAGGCGTTCGCCGGGCGCATCATCAACACCCACCCCTCCTTGCTGCCGTCCTTCCCGGGGGCGCACGCCGTGCGGGACGCCCTCGCGCACGGCGTGAAGGTCACCGGCGTCACCGTCCACGAGGTCGTCGCCGACGTCGACGCCGGCCCGATCCTGGCGCAGGCGGCGGTGCCCGTGGAGGACGGGGACACCGAGGCGCAGCTGCACGAGCGGATCAAGGCCGCCGAGCGCGAGCTGCTGGTGCGGACGCTCGGCGCGACGGCCCGGCGAGGTGCTCTGCACGACGCCCGGTGAGCGGGCCGGGCGGGGGTCCGTAAAATGGTTCCCGGCGGATCCCGCCGGCAACCACGACCTCGAACGCTTGGAGAACCTGTGAGCCCCACCCAGCTTGACCGCGTGCCCATCAAGAGGGCGCTGGTGTCCGTCTACGACAAGACCGGGCTGGAGGGTCTCGCCACGGGCCTGCACCGGGCCGGCGTCGCGATCGTCTCCACCGGATCGACCGCCCAGCGCATCGCCGCCCTCGGCGTGCCGGTGACGGAGGTCGCGGACGTCACCGGGTTCCAGGAGTGCCTGGAGGGGCGGGTCAAGACCCTGCACCCGCGGGTGCACGCGGGCATCCTCGCGGACCGCCGGAAGCAGGACCACATGGACCAGCTCGCGCAGCTGGAGATCGAGCCGTTCGACCTCGTGGTCGTGAACCTCTACCCCTTCGTGGACACCGTGCGCTCCGGGGCGGGCCAGGACGAGGTCGTCGAGCAGATCGACATCGGCGGTCCCTCCATGGTGCGGGCCGCCGCGAAGAACCACGCGGCCGTGTCCGTGGTCGTGGACCCGGCCGGCTACGAGGCGGTCGTCGAGGCCGCGGCCTCGGGCGGTTTCGACCTGCGGGCGCGCCGCCGGCTGGCCGCCGCGGCGTTCGCGCACACCGCCGCCTACGACACCGCGGTGGCGACCTGGACGGCCCAGCAGTTCGAACAGGACGAGGACGCCAACTTCTGGCCTCCCTACGCCGGCCTGGCCCTGCAGCGCTCGGCCTCCCTGCGCTACGGCGAGAACCCGCACCAGAAGGGGGCGCTGTACGTCGACGAGGCCGCGACCCCCGGGATCGCCCAGGCCGACCAGCTGCACGGCAAGGAGATGTCCTACAACAACTACGTGGACGCCGACGCCGCCCTGCGCGCCGCCTACGACTTCGACGAGCCCGCCGTGGCGGTCGTCAAGCACAACAACCCGTGCGGGCTCGCGGTGGCCACGCCCGGCGCCGAGGACGCGATCGCGGACGCCCACCGCAAGGCCCACGCGTGCGACCCGCTCTCCGCCTACGGCGGGGTGATCGCCGCCAACCGGACCGTGACCCGGGCCATGGCCGAGACCGTGCAGGACATCTTCACCGAGGTCGTCGTGGCCCCCGGCTTCGAGCCCGGGGCCCTGGAGATCCTGCAGGCCAAGAAGAACATCCGCCTGCTCGAGCTGCCCGAGGGCTTCGAGCGGGACGCCCTCGAGTACCGGCAGGTCTCCGGCGGCGCGCTGCTGCAGGTCTCGGACCGGCTCGACGCCCCCGGCGACGACCCCGCCGGCTGGGCCCTCGCCGCGGGGGCGCCGGCGGACGAGCGGACGCTCGCCGACCTCGCCTTCGCGTGGAAGGCCCTGCGGGCCGTGAAGTCCAACGCCATCCTGCTCGCCGACCGCGGTGCCTCCGTGGGCATCGGCATGGGCCAGGTCAACCGCGTGGACTCCTGCAAGCTCGCGGTGGAGCGGGCCGACGCCCTGGGCGAGGACGGCGCCGAGCGCGCGCGCGGCGCCGTCGCGGCCTCGGACGCGTTCTTCCCGTTCGCGGACGGCCTGCAGGTGCTCCTGGACGCCGGCGTGCGCGCCGTGGTCCAGCCCGGCGGCTCGGTCCGGGACGAGGAGGTCGTGGCGGCGGCCGAGGCCGCCGGCGTGACGATGTACTTCACCGGGGCGCGGCACTTCTTCCACTGATCCGCACCGCGGGCCGCTCCGCACGGCGGTCCGGCGCACGGCAACGGCCGCACCCCTCGGCGGGGTGCGGCCGTTGCCGTGCGTGCCGAGCGCGCCGGTCCGCGTGCTCAGCGGGCGAGCTCAGCTCATGCGCTCAGGGAGGAGAGGACCCGGTTGAAGGTCTCCGAGGGCCGCATCACCGAGAACGTCTTGGCGTCGTCCGGGCGGTAGTAGCCGCCGATGTCGGCGGGCCGGCCCTGGACGGAGAGCAGCTCCTCGTTGATGGCGTCCTCGTTGTCGGCCAGCTGCTCCGCGACGGAGGCGAAGGCCTGGGCCAGCTCGGTGTCCTCGTCCTGGCGCGCCAGCTCCTGGGCCCAGTAGAGGGCCAGGTAGAAGTGGCTGCCGCGGTTGTCGATCTCGCCGGCCTTCCGGCTCGGGGACCTGTTCTCCTCCAGGAACGTGCCCGTGGCCCGGTCCAGGGTCTCGCCGAGGATCCGGGCGCGGGCGTTGTCGGCCGTGGACGCCAGGTGGTCGAGGCTCGCGGCCAGGGCGAGGAACTCGCCGAGGCTGTCCCAGCGCAGGTGGTTCTCCTCGACCAGCTGCTGGACGTGCTTCGGCGCGGACCCGCCGGCGCCGGTCTCGAACAGCCCGCCGCCGTTGATGAGCGGGACCACCGAGAGCATCTTCGCGGAGGTGCCCAGCTCCAGGATCGGGAACAGGTCCGTCAGGTAGTCGCGCAGCACGTTGCCGGTGACCGAGATGGTGTCCTCGCCGCGGCGGATCCGCTCGATCGAGAACGCGGTGGCCTCCTCGGGGGACATGATCTCGATCTGCAGACCCTCGGTGTCGTGCTCGCTCAGGTACTCCTCGACCTTGGCGACGAGGTTGGTGTCGTGGGCGCGGGTGCGGTCCAGCCAGAACACGGCCGGTGTCGAGGAGGCCCGGGCGCGGGTCACGGCGAGCTTGACCCAGTCCCGGATCGCGACGTCCTTCGTCTGGCACGCGCGCCAGATGTCGCCGGGGGAGACCTCGTGCTCGATGAGCACGGTCCCGGAGGAGTCGACGACCTCGACGGTGCCCTTCGAGGGGATCTCGAAGGTCTTGTCGTGGGAGCCGTACTCCTCCGCCTTCATCGCCATGAGGCCCACGTTCGGCACCGAGCCCATGGTCGTGGGGTCGAACGCGCCGTTGGCGCGGCAGTCGTCGACGACCACCTGGTAGATCCCGGCGTAGGAGCTGTCCGGCAGCACCGCGAGGGTGTCGGCCTCCTCGCCCTCGGGGCCCCACATGTGCCCGGAGGTGCGGATCATGGCCGGCATCGACGCGTCGACGATGACGTCGGAGGGCACGTGCAGGTTCGTGATGCCCTTGTCGGAGTTCACCATGGCGAGCTTCGGGCCCTCGGCGAGACCCTTGTCGATCGCGGCACGCACGTCGTCGCGCACTTCGGCCGGCAGGGCGTCGAGGCCGTTGAGGATCGCGGCGAGCCCGTTGTCGGAGGACAGGCCGGCCTCCTCCAGGGCGGCGCCGTGGGTGGCGAAGAGCTCCGGGAAGAAGGCCTCGATCACGTGGCCGAAGATGATGGGGTCGGAGACCTTCATCATGGTGGCCTTCAGGTGCACCGAGAACAGGACGTCCTCCCGCTTGGCGCGCTCGACCTGCTCCGCGAGGAACGCGTCCAGGGCGGCGGCCCGCATCACGGTGCCGTCGACGACCTCGCCGGCCAGCACGGGGATGGACTCCTTGAGCACCGTGGTGCTGCCGTCCTCGCCGACCAGCCGGACCGTCAGGACGTCGTCGTCCCCCATGACCACGGACTTCTCGTTGTCCCGGAAGTCGTCGGCGGCCATCGTGGCGACGTTGGTCTTCGACTCGGCGGTCCACTCGCCCATGCGGTGCGGGTTCTTGCGGGCGTAGCTCTTCACGGAGGCGGGGGCGCGGCGGTCCGAGTTGCCCTCGCGCAGCACCGGGTTGACCGCGGAGCCCTTGACCTTGTCGTAGCGGGCCCGCGTCTCCTCGTCCTCCTCGGAGCGCGGCTCGTCCGGGTAGTCCGGGAGGTCGACGCCCTGCTCCTGCAGCTCCTTGACCGCGGCCTTCAGCTGCGGGACGGAGGCGGAGATGTTGGGGAGCTTGATGATGTTGGCCTCGGGCTTCTTGGCCAGCTCGCCGAGCTCCGCGAGGGCGTCGTCCACCCGCTGGTCCTCGGGCAGGCGGTCGTTGAAGGCGGCGATGATGCGGCCGGCCAGGGAGATGTCGCGGGTCTCCACCTCGACGCCGGCGGTCGAGGCGTAGGCCTCGACGATCGGCTTGAACGAGTAGGTGGCGAGCAGGGGCGCCTCGTCGGTGCGGGTGTAGATGATCTTGGCCATGTGCGGGCTGTCTCCCAGGATGTCGTCGGATCGGTGGTGTTGCTTCCTGGTGCCAAGATACCCGAGGCGGCGCCCCGCCCGCTGGCCGGCCGGAGGGCCGGGGCGGCCCGGGCAGGACGGCGGGCCC
>NZ_JBISWK010000053.1:0-19847 GCF_044462205.1 Kocuria rhizosphaericola
GCCCGCCGTCCTGGCGTCCCTGCCGGTGCGGGACCGCTCCCGGCCGGGACGGGCTCAGCCCTCGGTGGACTGGGTGGAGTCGGCGCCGTTGACGAGCTCGCCCTCGCCGATCACGCGGTCGCCGGAGTCCTCCCCGCCCTCGCCCAGGGCCTGCTGCTCGCCCTGGCCGGAGACCACCTGGATCTTGCGCGGCTTGGCCTGTGCCGAGACGGGGATCGTCACCGTGAGCACGCCGTTGTCGTAGTTCGCGGCGATGTTCTGGATGTCGATGCCCTGGCCCAGGTTGAGCTGGCGCACGAACGAGGAGCTCTGCCGCTCCCGGGTGATCCACTGGACGTCCTGGACCTCGGGCAGCTCCCGCTCCGCCCGGATGGTCAGCAGCTGGCCGTCGACGTCGACGTCGACGCTCTCCGGGTCGATGCCGGGCAGGTCCGCCCGCAGGATGTACTGGTCGCCGTCCCGGTACAGGTCCATGGGCATCTCGCGCAGGCCCTGCCGGGCGAACAGCGAAGCGGCGAGCCGGTCGAAATCGTTGAACGGGGTGAACATCGTGGCCACGTCAATCATCTCCTCAACCATATGAGCAATGTCTTCGACATTTAGTTGAGTCGAACCAACTCAACTGTTGATCATGATAGTTCCGCCCTCGGAGGTCTTCAACAGGTCCGGGCCCGCATCGCCCAGGGCGAACCGTCCGTCAGCGGACGTCGTGGGGGTACCGCACGCCGATCCGCTCCCGCACCCGGTCGAAGAGCTCCACGAGCTCGAGGGAGTCGGCCCACGGCATGACGGGGGACTCGAGCAGGCCGTGCTGCACGCAGCGGGTGGCCTCCCGCATCTCGAAGACGTATCCCGCGCCCGCCACGTCCACGTGCTCCACGACGGGGGTGCGGCCGCCGCGGGCGCCGCCGGCGGTCTGCAGCACCAGGGTGGTCGGGCAGTTGATCCGGCCGTCCACGCGCAGCCAGCCCTCCGTGCCGCTGATCGTCATCTGGTGGGGGACCGTGGAGGACAGGGTGCCGCTCACGTGGGCCCGGCCGTGCCCGAAGTCCAAGGTCAGGGCGGTGTCCAGGTCCACGTCCGTGGTGCCGAGCTCGGCCCGGGCGCTCCAGCGCTCCGGGGCTCCCAGCAGGGCGGAGGTCCAGGTCAGGGGGTAGACCATCATGTCCAGCAGCACCCCGCCGCCGTCCGCCCTCCGGAACAGCCGGTGGGCCGGGTCGAGGGGCCGGTGCATGCCGATGGACCCGTCGACCGAGCGCACCCGGCCCAGCCGGCCCTCCCGGACCCAGCGCATCGCCGTGCGGAAGCCGGGGGTCATGCGGGTCCAGACGGCCTCCATGAGGAAGACGCCGTGCTCGCGGGCCAGGCGGAACAGGTCCCGCACCTCCGCGGCGGTCATGGCGAGGGCCTTCTCGCACACCACGTGCTTGCCGGCCCTCAGCAGCGCCGAGACGTCCCGGTGGTGGTAGCCGTGCGGGGTGGCCACGTAGACGATCTCCACGTCCGGATCGGCCGCGAGACGGTCCAGGCCCGTGGTCGTGGCGGTGCTGCCGTAGGCTCGTTCCACCCCGTGCCGGCGGGCGAAGTCCTCGGCGCGGCCCTGGTCCCGCGAGCTCACGGCGACGAGCCGGGCGTCGGGCAGCGCCGCGATGTCCGGCACCACCTTCTCGGCGATGTCGGCGGTGCTGACCACGCCCCACCCGAGCGTGCGGCCCGTCGCGGTGCCGGGGTCGTCCAGGTGGGCCGCGTCGAGGGAGGCGGCGACGAACGGACTGAGGGTCTGGGCGGGCATGGGCGCATTCTGCCACGCCGCCCGGTGCTCCGCGCCCGGCACCTCGCCCCCGCCCCGGCGGCGCACCGATCGAACGACCGTTCGTGGCCTAGAGTGGTGCCGTGCCCCGGGTGAGCCAGCAGTACAAGGACGAGCGACGCCGCGAGATCGTGGCCGCCGCCAGCGCCTGCTTCCTGGAGCACGGCTTCGAGGGGGCGTCGATGCACCGCATCATCGCCGCCACGGGGCTGTCCGCGGGAGCGCTGTACAACCACTTCCCGAGCAAGCAGGAGCTCGTGGCGGCGGCCGCCCGCGCGGCCCTGGACAAAGTCCTCGAGGCCGCGGACGACGAGCCCGGCGCCGACCCCGCCGCGTGGGTCGTGGGGCTGCTGGAGCGGCTGGCCGCGGACCCCGCCACCACCCGCCTGCTGCTCATCACGTGGGGCGGGGCGGTGAGCGACCCCGGCCTGGCCGCGCTGGCCGGAGAGCACCTGGGGCGCGTGCGGGACCGGGTCGAGGAGCGCTACGGGCGCTGGGCGGTCGAGGACCTGGGGCTCGACGCCGACGCGGCACGGGAGTGGGCCGGGATGTTCGCCCAGGCCATCCTCTCGGTGCTGCAGGGCTGGGTGGTGCAGTCGTGCCTGCTGCCCGGCTTCGACCACGGGGCCTACCTGGACTACGCGCGCACCCTCGCGGCGCAGTGATCGGGTGACGGGGCGGGGGTCGGGTCAGGCGTTGAGCCGGCGGTGCTCGGCGGAGAGCTGCACGTAGGTCCTCGCGTTGGCGCGGACCTTCTCCTGCTCCTCCTGCATGAGCTCGCGCCGGACCTTGGCCGGCACCCCGGCCACCAGGGACCGGGGCGGCACCACGGTGCCCTCGAGGACGACGGCGCCCGCGGCGACCAGCGAGCCCGTGCCGATCACGGCGCCGTTGAGGACGGTCGCGTTCATCCCGACCAGGACCTCGTCCTCCACGGTGCAGCCGTGCACCACGGCGCCGTGGCCGACGCTCACGTCCGCGCCGATCGTGCAGGCGTGGCCGGGGTCCGAGTGGACCACCACGTTGTCCTGCAGGTTCGACCGCGCGCCCAGCCGGACGGGGGAGCGGTCCCCGCGCACCACGGCGCCGTAGAAGACCCCGGACTCCGGCCCGAGCTCGACGTCGCCCACGACCGTGGCGGTCGGGGCCACGAAGGCGGAGGAGTCGATCCGGGGCTCGTGCCCCGCGTGCGGGAGGACCAGGCCGGGCGTCGTGGAGTGTGCCATGGGCCCAGCCTAGCGGCGGCCCCGCGGCTCAGGCGCCCTGCCGGGTGACGGCCGGTCGCGCGGAACGCTGGTGCCCGTGCTGGAGGGCCACCCGGATCTTCTGGCCGCCCTTGAGCACGTACTCCGCGCCGTGCACGTGGATCGTGACGTCGTCCGCGCGGCGGGAGGCCCCCTCGAGCTCCAGGACGTGGTGGTCGATGCAGACCCGGATCACCTGCCCGCGGTACAGCACGGTGAACGTGAGCGTCGCCAGCTGGCTCGGCAGGGCCGGGTCGAACTCGAGCCACCCGCCCCGCACGCGCAGCCCCGCGTAGGCGCGGGTCACGACGTCGACGGAGCCGGCCATGGCCCCCAGGTGGATGCCCTCGCCCGTGGTCCCGCCCTGGGTGTCGTCGAGGTCGACCAGCAGGGCGTCCTGGAACGACGACCACGAACGGTCCGGGTGCAGCCACGCGAGCACCGAGGCGTTGACCACCCGGGAGAGGGAGGAGCCGTGCGAGGACCGCGCGATGTAGAAGTCGACGGTGCGCTCGATGGCGGCGTGGTCCACCTCGTAGCCCATCCGTCCGAGCTCCTCGACGAGACCGTCGGGACCGAAGAGGTAGACCAGCATGATCGTGTCGGCCTGCTTGGCCAGCTTGTAGTTGTTGGTCATGTCGCCCTCGTTCTCCAGCAGGAGGTCGAGGCGGCCGATGTTGCGGTACTTGGTCCGGTAGTACTCCCAGTCCAGCTCGTCGAGGTCGTCGTAGCCGTGGAACTGGCTGATGGTGCCGTCCGCGTTGAACGGCACGAACATCCGCTCGGCCATCCGCTGCCAGGTCCCGACCTCCTCGGCCGAGAGGTCGAAGCGCGCGGAGAGCTCCTCCCGCTGGTGCTCGACCATGTCGTTGAAGATGTGGGCGCTGTGCCGGAACAGCCAGGCCGCCAGCACGTTCGTGTAGGCGTTGTCCTTCAGGCCGCCGCCGTGCTGGCCGCGCGGGCCGTCGTGGTACTCGTCGGGGCCCATCACGCCGGCGATGTGGTAGCGGCCGTCCGCGGGGTCGTAGTCGGTGAGGGAAGCGAACAGGCGGGTGATCCCGACGATCAGCTCCGAGCCCTGTCCCGCCAGCCAGTCGATGTCACCGGTGGTCTCGTAGTAGATCCAGGCGTTGTACGCGATCGCGAGGCCCACGTGGAACTGCCGCCACGAGTTGTCCGGCAGCCACCGGTTGGAGTGGTGGTTGAACAGCTCCGGCGGGGTCTCCTCCCGGCCGTCCGAGCCCGACTGCCAGGGGAACGCCGCGCCCTCGAGCCCGAACTCGGTGGCCCGGTGCTTCGCCATGGCCAGCCGGCGCCACCGGTAGGAGAGCAGCGCGCGCGTCACCTGGGGCTGGTGCAGGTTGACCACGGGGAGGATGTAGAGCTCGTCCCAGAAGATGTGCCCCCGGTAGCCCTCGCCGTGCAGGCCCCGGGCCGGGACGCCGGCGTCGCGCAGGGACATGTGCGGCGCCAGGGTCTGGGCCACGTGGAACAGGTGCACCCGCAGCGCCAGCTGGGTCAGGCACAGCTCCCCGGTGCCGGCCTCCGGGTCCGGGCACACGTCCACGTCGAAGCGGTCCCACAGCAGCGACCACTCGATCTCGTGCGAGGGCAGCAGGCCCCGGACGCCGCTGGGGTTGCGGTCCAGCTCCGCGAGGGCGCCCTCACGGGGCGAGCCGATGGCCGCGTCGCGGCTCGTGACCACCGCCGTGGTCGAGTCGATGATCACCGGACGGCCGTCGGAGATGTTGACCTGGTGGCGGCGGAACTCGGTGCCGCCGGGGCGGATCTCGCGGCGCTCCCGGACGTTCTGGCCGCCCTCGATGGTGGTGCGCTGGGCCGTGGTGATCTCGATCTTCGACTGGGTGGTGCGCACGTGGGAGAGCAGGGTCTCGTGGTCGTCGGGCAGGGACGTCGACTCGAGGTCCACGAGGTGGTGGTCGTTGAGGTCCTGGTACTCCGCGACCCCGTTGTTGCGCACACTGGGGTCGATGCCCGTGCGCAGGTGCAGCCGCCCGGAGAACCCCCGGGCGGTCACGGTGGTCTCCTGCGCCCCCAGGTGGCGGAAGCGCAGCGACACGAGGCGGCGCTGGACGATCTCCAGCCGGGCGCGGGCGCCGTCCTCGCCCCGGTCGCCGTTGAGGTCGGTGAGGGTCAGGGACCGGATGAGCAGGCCGCGGCGCAGGTCGAGCTCGACCCGCTCGTCGGACGGGAGCAGCCCGCCCTCCGACCACCAGTCGCCGCCGGAAACCCGCAGGTCCAGGTGGGTCCAGTTGGGGGCGTTGACCATGGACTCGTGCTCGACGTCGCGGCCGCTCAGGTGGCTCACCACCCGATTGAAGACGCCGGCCAGGTAGTTGCCGGGGTAGTGCACCCCGTTGTCGGGGAACTCGCAGGCGGACCCGCGCACGCCCATGTAGCCGTTCGCCAGCGTCAGCAGGGTCTCCCGCCGGGCCTCGGTGGCCGGGTCGAAGCCCTCGAAGACCAGCTTCCAGGGGTCGTCGCGGCGGGTGCCGAGGTCGAGCTCGCCGACGTCGTTGAGCACGAGCGTGGCCCCCGCCCGGTACAGGTCGTTGCGCTCGCCGTGGCGGCGGATGCCCACCACCATGCCGAAGCCGCCGGCGGCCGCGGCCTGCACCCCGGAGACGGCGTCCTCCACCACCACGGACCGGGCCGGGTTCACCCCGAGCATCTTCGCGCAGGTCAGGAACGTGTCGGGCGCCGGCTTGCCGGGCAGCCCGTGCTCGGCGGCGAAGTGGCCGTCCACGATGATGTCGAAGGAGTCCTGGAGGCCGGCCGCCGCCAGCACGGGGACGCTGTTGCGGCTCGCGGTCACGAGGCCCACCGGCACCCCCGCCGTGCGCAGCCGCTCGATGAGCGCCACGGTCCGCTCGAAGACCCGCACGCCCTGGACCTGCAGGGCGTCCTGGAAGTAGGTGTTCTTCAGCACGGCCTGGCCCTGCACGGTCCACGCCCCCGGGGTCTCGTCGCCCTCGGGCAGGCGTGCGCCCCGGGCGGCGAGCAAGGAGCGGATGCCGTCCTCGCGCCGCCTTCCGTCCACGTAGTGGCGGTAGTCCGCGTCGGCGTCGAAGGGCCGCCGGTCCACCGTGGTGCCCTCCTCGGCGGGCTCGAGCCGGTCGTCGGCGAGGATCGCGTCGAAGAGGGTCTTCCAGGCCGCCGCGTGCACGGCGGCGGTGTCGGTGACCACCCCGTCCATGTCGAAGATCACGGCCTCGTGGGGGATGCGCAGCTGGTCGACCGCATGCGCAGGTTCGTCCGAGCTGTGGATGCGCGGCAGGGACGCAGTGAACGGGGCGGTGGGCAGTGCGTTCACGAGAGTTCCTCCGGAAGGTGGGTGCGGTTTCCGTGGCCCCCGGAACCGCACGGAGAAACCCCAGCAGACGGCACGCGACGGACCCCGGACGCGGCGTTGCGGTTTGGCACTGGAGCGGAGACGGCCGTCCGTGCCGACGGTTCCTGACCAGCTCATTAAACGGCCCGGGAGCCCCAGGGGCAAGCCGCGTCCGCTCAGCGGTCCGCCATCGGCAGCCGGACGGTGAACCTGGTGCTGCCCGGGAGGCTGCTGACGTCGATCCGCCCGTGGTGGGCGCGCACGATGGCCTCCACGATCGAGAGCCCGAGACCCGCCCCCCGGGAGGACCCGGCGCGGGAGTGGTCCTCCCGGGCGAAGCGGGCGAAGATGTGCTCGAGGAAGTCGGCGCCGATGCCGGGACCGTCGTCGCCCACGGCGAGCACGGCCTCGCCCCCGGTCTCCGGCCCGCGGCCGGGGCCGGTGCCGAGGGACGTCGTGACCGTCGTGCCGGCGGGTGTGTGCTGGTGGGCGTTGGCGAGCAGGTTGATGAGCACCTGGCGCAGCTGGGCCGGGTCGCCCCGGACGAGCACGGGCTCGTCGGGCAGCTCGAGGCGCCAGACGTGGCCGGGTGCCGCGACCCGGAGGTCGCTGACCGTCTCGACCACCAGCTCGAGCAGGTCGACGTCCTCGGTGACCACCGCCCGGCCCTCGTCCAGGCGCGCGAGCAGCAGCAGGTCCTCGACGAGCGCGGTCATCCGCGCCGCCTCGGACTCCACCCGGGACAGCGAGCTGCGGCCCTGCGGGCTCATCGGCTCCGAGAGCCGGATCAGCTCCGCGTAGCCGCGGATGCTGGCCAGCGGGGTGCGCAGCTCGTGGCTGGCGTCGGCCACGAACCGGCGCACGCGCGTCTCGCTGAGCTGGCGGGCGATGAGGGCGTGGCCGACGTTGTCCAGCATGCGCCCGAAGGCGTGGCCGAGCCGGCCCACCTCCGTGTCGGGGTGCGCGGCCGGCGCCACGGCCCCGACCGGGAGGACCACCTCCCCGTGGTCGAGGTCGAGCTCCGAGACCCGGGTCGCCACGTCGGAGAGCCGTTCCACGGGGCGCAGGGTGCGCCGGACGACGACGAGCCCGAGCAGCCCCGTGGCGGCGATGGCGCCGGTCGAGATCGCCGCGGTGCTCACCCCGAAGCTGCGCAGGGTGTCCTCCTTGTCGGCCAGCGGCAGACCGGTCAGCACGAGCCCCCAGTCCCACGGGTCGTCGACCACCAGCACGCGGTAGCCGCCCACGGCCAGCTCCACGTCCACGGGACCCCACTGCTCGCCCCCGTCCTCGTCCGACTCCGCGCCGAGCTCCGTCACGAGCTCCCCGATGCGCTGCCGGTCCGCGTCGGTCAGTTCCTGCCGTGTCCCGTCGGCCGCGAAGAGCCCGGCGCGCACCACCTCTCCGTCGACGATCCGGGCGTTGAGGGTGCCCGCGCCCTGCGCGGGGACCTCCATCATGGCCTCGAGCTCCTCCGAGGGCCCGGCGGCGGCCCGGACCCCGTGCTCGATCGCGCGGAAGGAGGCGTCCCGGACCTGGCGGTCCAGCTGCTCGCCCAGGGACACGTTGAGGGCCGCGAGGCCCAGGGCGCCCACGGCCGCGCAGGCGACGGTCAGCAGCGCCAGGACCGTCAGCAGCAGTTTGGTGCGCAGCTGCAGCGCCCGGCCGAGGCCGGCCCCCCGTGGCCGGGCGTCGGTGCCCTCGGTGCTCATCGGACGGTGCTCATCGGCGGGTGCTCACTCGGCCGGTTTGAGGACGTAGCCGGCGCCGCGCACCGTGTGGATCATGGGCGGGCGGCCGGCGTCGAGCTTCTTGCGCAGGTACGAGATGTAGAGCTCCACGACGTTGGTCTGGCCGCCGAAGTCGTAGCCCCAGACCTGCTCGAGGAGCTGCGGCTTGCTGAGCACCCGGCGCGCGTTCTCCATGAGGCAGCGCAGCAGGTCGAACTGGGTGGCGGTCAACGGGATCTCGTCGCCGCCGCGGTGGACCTCCCGGGTGTCCGCGTTGAGCACGAGGTCGCCCACGACCAGCTCCGCGGCGTCCGGGTGGGCGATGCCCGCGCGCTGCACCAGGCGGTGCAGCCGCAGCAGCAGCTCCTCCATGTCGAACGGTTTCGTCACGTAGTCGTCCCCGCCCGCCGCGAGGCCGGTGATGCGGTCCTCGGTGCTGTCCTTCGCGGTGAGGAACAGGGCCGGGACGGTGGGGGAGAAGGAGCGGATCCGCTCGAGCACCTCGACCCCGGAGCAGCCCGGGAGCATGACGTCCAGCACCAGCACGTCGGGCCGGAAGGCACGGGCCTCGACCACCGCGGCGTCGCCGTCGTGGGCGGAGCGCACCTGCCAGCCCAGCATCGACAGGCCCATGGACACCATCTGGGCCAGCAGCGGCTCGTCGTCGACGACGAGGGCGCGCACCGGTGCGCCGTCGGGGTGCCGCAGTCGGGGGAGGTCCACGGCGGTGGGCCGCTGCACGGGCTCGGTCACGGGGGCTCCCTCCTCGTCCCCGCCGGCGGCGCCGGCGTCCTCGGACCGTCCTCAGCGTAGCGCCGGACCCGGCCCCCGCTCCTTCGCGGAGGCACTTCACAGGCACGGCACAGGAAGCCGATAAGAGCGCCACATCCCCGTCTGCTGGAGTGGACCCGGAAGCCGGGCCCGGGCGCCCGCACCCTGCGGGCAGGAGCCCGCAGGGCGTCACGAGAGGGGAACCACCGTCATGCTGCACACCCACCACCCGGTCGGGGATGCCCGGACCGCGGAGCCGTCGGCGGGCGCTCGCGCCGGCCGGCGCCTGGTCGGGATCGACGCGGCCCGCGGGCTCGCCCTGCTCGGCATGGTCTCGGTGCACATCCTGCCGGCCTGGGACCCGCAGACCTTCGAGGCCACCGCCCAGTGGACGCTGTTCTCCGGCCGGGCCGCCGCCCTGTTCGCACTGCTCGCCGGAGTGGGGCTGGCCCTCGGTTCGGGCGGGACCCGGGTGCACGAGGGCCGGCGGATGACCGCCGACCGGGCGGGACTGCTCGTGCGCGCGGTGCTCGTCGCCGTGCTGGGTCTGCTGATCAACCAGCTGTCACCGGGCGATCCGCCCGCCTACAACATCCTGGTCTACTACGGCATGTTCTTCCTGCTCGCCCTGCCCTTCCTGCACCTGTCCGTGCGTGCCCTGCTCGCCTGGGCGGCGGCGCTCGCCGTGCTCGGGCCCGTGCTGGTGCACTCGCTGGGGCCCGTCCTGCCCGTGTTCGGCGTCTACAACCCCGGCTTCGCCGAGGTCCTCACCGAGCCGGGCACCACCCTCGCCCAGCTGCTCGTGACCGGCTCGTACCCGGGGCTCACCTACCTCGTCTACCTCCTGGCGGGCATGGCCCTGGGGCGGCTGGACCTCTCGGCCGCGCGCACGCAGATCGGCCTGCTGCTCGGCGGGGCCGCGCTCGCGGCGGCGTCCGCCGTCACCTCCTGGCTGCTGCTGCACCCCCTCGGCGGGATCGAGCGGCTGCTCGCCGCGAGCCCCTTCCTGGGCCGGGAGGACGTCCGGGACGTCCTCGTGTACGGCCCGGACCCCGTCCTGCCCACGTCCACCTGGTGGTGGCTGGCCGTGACCGGCCCGCACACCAACACCCCGCCGGCCCTGCTGAGCGGCGTGGGCACGGGCGTCCTCGTGCTCGGCCTGTGCCTCCTGGTGGCCCGCCGGGCCCAGCACGTGCTGCTGCCGCTGGTCGCGGCCGGCTCGATGACCCTGACCCTGTACTCGGCGCACCTGCTCGGCCTCTTCCTGGAGCTGCACTACGAGCAGCCGGTGCTGTGGTTCCTCGTGCACGTCCTGGTGGGCACCGTCCTCGCCGTCCTCTGGCGCCGGGCCCGGGGGCAGGGACCCCTCGAGCGGCTCGTCGGCCGCTCCGCGCACGCCGGACAGGACCTGGTGCTGCGCCATCGCCTAAACTCGTAGACGGTCCACCCAGGTCCCCGACTTCAGGAGCGGCATGTCCACGAGCACGTCCCCGTCCGTCACCAACCAGCCCCTCGCCGAGGTCGATCCGGAGATCGCGGCGGCCATCGCCGACGAGCTCGGACGCCAGCGCGGCACCCTCGAGATGATCGCCTCGGAGAACTTCGCCCCCCGGGCGGTCCTCGAGGCGCAGGGCTCGGTGCTGACGAACAAGTACGCCGAGGGCTATCCCGGGCGCCGCTACTACGGCGGCTGCGAGTTCGTCGACGTGGTCGAGAACCTCGCGCGGGACCGGGCCACGGCCCTGTTCGGCGCCGAGCACGCCAACGTGCAGCCGCACTCCGGCGCCCAGGCCAACACGGCCGTCATGCAGGCGCTCATGACCCCCGGCGACAAGCTGATGGGCCTCTCCCTGGCCCACGGCGGCCACCTCACGCACGGGATGAAGCTCAACGTCTCCGGCAAGCTCTACGAGATCGCCGCCTACGAGGTCGACCCCGACACCTACACCATCGACATGGACAAGGTGCGGGAGCAGGCCCTCGCCGAGCGCCCGCAGGTCATCGTGGCCGGCTGGTCCGCCTACTCGCGGGAGCTGGACTTCGAGGCGTTCCGCTCGGTCGCCGACGAGGTCGGGGCGAAGCTGTGGGTGGACATGGCCCACTTCGCGGGCCTCGTGGCCGCGGGCCTGCACGCCAACCCCGTGCCGCACGCCCACGTGGTGACCTCCACCGTGCACAAGACCCTCGCGGGGCCCCGCTCCGGCGTGATCCTCACCACGGGCGAGCTCAAGAAGAAGATCGACTCCGCCGTCTTCCCGGGCCAGCAGGGCGGACCCCTCATGCACGCCATCGCGGGCAAGGCCGTGGCCTTCAAGATCGCGGCCACCGAGGAGTTCCGCACCCGCCAGGAGCGCACCGTCGAGGGCGCCCGCATCCTCGCCGAGCGCCTCGGCGCCGACGACGTGGCCCAGGCCGGGGTCTCCGTGCTGACCGGCGGCACCGACGTGCACCTGGTCCTGGTGGACCTGCGCCACTCCGAGCTGGACGGGAAGCAGGCCGAGGACCTGCTGCACCAGGCCGGGATCACCGTCAACCGCAACGCCGTGCCGTGGGACCCGCGCCCGCCGATGGTCACCTCCGGGCTGCGGATCGGCACCCCGGCGCTGGCCACCCGGGGCTTCGGCACCGCGCAGTTCGAGGAGGTCGCCGAGATCATCGCCACCGCCCTCAAGCCCGCGGCCGACGTCCCCGCCCTCCGGGCCCGCGTGGACCGGCTGGCCGAGGACTTCCCGCTCTACGACGGACTCGAGGAGTGGTGAGCGTGGGTGCGCAGGTCCTCGACGGGCGGGCGGCCTCCGCCGCCATCAAGGCCGAGCTCGCCGAACGCGTCGCCGTGCTGGCGGAGCGCGGGATCACCCCCGGTCTCGGCACGGTGCTGGTGGGCGACGACCCCGCCTCGCACTCCTACGTGGGAGGCAAGCACAAGGACTGCGCCGAGATCGGCATCTCCTCGATCCGCCGCGACCTGCCCTCGGACGTCTCCCAGGCGGAGCTCGAGCGGGTCCTCGACGAGCTCAACGCGGACCCCGCGTGCACCGGCTACATCGTCCAGCTGCCGCTGCCGGACCAGATCGACACCAACGCGATCCTCGAGCGCATCGACCCGGACAAGGACGCCGACGGGCTGCACCCGACCAACCTCGGCCGCCTCGTGCTCAACGTCTCCGAGCCGATGGCCTCCCCGCTGCCCTGCACGCCCAACGGGGTGGTCGAGCTGCTGCGCCGGCACGACGTGGACCTCGCGGGCCGGCACGTGCTCGTCGTGGGCCGCGGAGTGACCGTCGGACGGCCGATCGGACTGCTGCTGACCCGCAAGGAGATCAACGCCACGGTCACCCTCGCGCACACCGGCACGGGAAACCTCGACGAACTGCTGGCCCAGGCCGACGTCGTCGTGGCCGCAGCCGGGCGACCGCACATGATCACCGCCGACAGCCTCAAGGACGGCGTCGTGCTCCTCGACGTCGGGGTCTCCCGGGTGGAGGACCCGGAGACGGGGAAGAAGAAGCTCACCGGCGACATCGACCCGGCCGCCGCGCAGAAGGCCTCCTGGATGTCGCCGAACCCCGGCGGGGTGGGGCCCATGACCCGGGCCATGCTGCTGCTCAACGTCGTGGAGACCGCGGAGCGGCACGCCGGCATCCGCTGAGCACCGTCCACCGCGGCACGCCCCCGGAGCCCCGGCCCCGGGGGCGTCGCCGTCGCCCGGCACCGCGCCGGGAGGGTGCCCGCGCCGGTTCGTGGCCCGGCCCCGGATTTGAGACAATGGGGACCATGCGCTCCCTCGGATCCTCGACCCCGTCCACCTCCCCGGCCGCCGAGCCCGGCGGCCGCGCCGCCCGGTGGGGCACGGTGATCGGACTGGCCGTGCTCGTGGTCATCTTCGTGGTGGCGCTGCTGCAGGCCGCGAACGCGAACTCGTGGCTGGGCTGGACGCTCGCCGGCATCGCCCTCGGCTGGCTGCTGCTCGCCACCTGGGTGGTGCTCATGGTCCGCAAGGCCGCCCGGTTCGGCCGGCGGCAGGTGGACGAGGCCCGGGAGCAGATGCGCACCGGCTCCGGCCGTGCCCCCGCCGCCACCCGCTCCGGCGCCGCGGACTCCATGCGGGACGAGAAGCTCTCCCACAGCTTCCAGATCGTCCTGGTCCAGTCCAAGGTGATCAAGCAGGAGCTCGCCGCGCTGCCGGTCGAGGGCCCCGAGCGCGAGGCGCTGGACCGCGCCCTCGACACGATCGACGTCACGGCCGGCAATGGGATGAGCATGCTGCGCCAGGACCCCCTCAGCGGCACCGTGGTCGACTGACGCCCCTCCGCCCCGAAGCACGCCCCCTCCCAGCACGAACCCACCAGCACGACCCCCGTTCGCCACCACCCGGAAGCCAGGTGCCCCCGCATGTCCCGCCCCGAGAACGTCCTGCGCGTCGCCACCGTCAACGTCAACGGCATCCGCGCCGCCTACAAGCGCGGCATGGCCGACTGGCTGACCGGCCGCGACGTCGACATCCTGTGCCTGCAGGAGGTCCGCGCCCCCGACAGGATCGTCCGGGAGCTGCTCGACGAGCAGGTGTGGGACGTGCACCACGCCGAGGCGGCCGACAAGGGCCGGGCCGGCGTGGCCGTGGCCACCCGCCGCGACGCCCGTGGCGGGACGCTGCTGCCCACGGCCCGGCGCGGCTCCATCGGCCACGAGCACTTCGAGACCTCGGGCCGGTGGGTCGAGACCGAGCACGCCCTGGCCGACGGCACCACGCTGACCGTGGTCTCGGCCTACGTCCACTCCGGGGAGGTCGGCACCCCCCGCCAGGACGACAAGTACCGCTTCCTCGACGTCATGACCGAGCGGCTGCCCGAGCTCGCCCGCGGCAGCGACCACGTGCTCGTGGTCGGCGACCTCAACGTGGGGCACACCGAGCTCGACATCAAGAACTGGAAGGGCAACGTCAAGAACGCCGGCTTCCTGCCCGAGGAGCGGGCCTACTTCGACCGCTTCTTCGGCGAGCACGGGTACAAGGACGTCGCCCGAGAGCTGGCCGGACCGGTCCCCGGGCCGTACACGTGGTGGTCCTACCGCGGCAAGGCCTTCGACACCGACGCCGGGTGGCGCATCGACTACCACATGGCGACCCCGGGGCTCGCAGCCCTGGCCGTGACCGCCGTGGTGGACCGTGCCCCCAGCTACGACACCCGCTTCTCCGACCACGCGCCCGTGGTCGTCGACTACCAGCTCTGACCCCGTTCCCGTTCCGCGCCCCACCCGCGCACGCCCGATCGAAGGACCCCGCACCGTGACCCCTGAGCCCGTACCGTTCGACGTCCCCACCGACTCCGGCAAGCCCCGTGTCGTCTCGGGGGTGCAGCCCTCGGCGGACTCCCTGCACCTCGGCAACTACGTGGGGGCCGTGCGCAACTGGGTGGACCTGCAGGACGAGTCCGAGTGCGTGTTCTTCGTCGCCGACCTGCACGCCGTCACCGCCGAGCAGGACCCGGCCACACTGGCCCGGCGGACCCGCGTCACGGCGGCCCAGTACATCGCCGCGGGCATCGACCCCGAGCGCTCCACCCTGCTGGTGCAGTCCCACGTGCCCGAGCACGCGCAGCTGGCGTGGGCGCTCAACTGCATCACGGGCTTCGGCGAGGCGTCCCGGATGACCCAGTTCAAGGACAAGTCCGCCAAGCAGGGCGCCGAGAACGCCACGGTCGGCCTGTTCGCCTACCCGGTGCTCATGGCCGCGGACATCCTGATCTACCAGGCCCACCAGGTGCCCGTGGGCGAGGACCAGCGCCAGCACCTCGAGCTGACCCGCAATCTCGCCCAGCGGTTCAACACCCGGTTCGGGGACACGTTCGTGGTCCCGGACCCGAAGATCCTCGCCGAGTCCGCCAAGATCTACGACCTGCAGAACCCCACCGCCAAGATGTCCAAGTCCGCCGCGTCGGAGAACGGGCTGATCCGGCTGCTGGACCCGGCCAAGAAGAACGCGAAGAAGATCAAGTCGGCCGTCACCGACGACGGCACCGAGATCCGCTTCGACCGCGACGCGAAGCCGGGCATCGCCAACCTGCTCACCATCTACTCGGCGCTCACGGGCCGGTCCGTGGACGACGTGGTGGGGGAGTACGAGGGGAAGCTGTACGGCCACCTCAAGGTGGGACTGGCCGAGGTGGTCACCGAGACGCTGGACCCCATCCAGGCGCGAGCCCACGCGCTGCTGGACGACCCGGCGGAACTGGACCGCCTCCTGGCCCGGGGTGCCGAGAAGGGCCGGGAGATCACCGTCCGGACCCTGGAGGGGGTCTACGGCCGGATGGGCTTCCTGCCGCGTCTGGGCGGGTCCGGGGGGCTGGGCTAGGCTGGGTCCCGTCCTGTGAGGAGTTGAGTTGACCCGTACGCAGCAGTCCCCCACCATCCGCCCCGGCCAGGTGTACGCGGGCGTGGTGATCGAGCTGCCCGAGCCCGTGGGCCGGGAGCTGCAGGACTGGCGCGCGTCCTTCGGGGACCCCGCCTCCTACGCCGTGCCGGCGCACATCACGCTGATGATCGCCCCGCAGGCGGAGCGCTGGGCGGACGTCGTGGAGCGGGTCCGCTCCGTGGCCCGCGACTGGGAGCCCTTCCGGGTGGAGATCAACGGGACCGGCACGTTCCGCCCCGTGAGCCCGGTGGTCTACCTGCGCATCCAGGAGGGCGAGGAGCAGTGCCGGGCGCTGCACGAGGCCCTGCACGAGGAGCAGCTCGTCTCGGCGTCCCCCTTCGAGTTCCACCCCCACGTCACGATCGCCCAGTCGGTGGAGGAGGAGGACCTCGACCGGGCGCAGGACATGCTGCGGACCTACCGCGCCGGGTTCCTCGTGGACCGGATCGGCCTCTACGAGCTCGACGGCCTCGGCGTCTGGAAGATCCGCGAGGAGTTCCCCTTCGCGGGTCGCGACCGCGACCGGCCCTGAGCCGCCCCGGCCATGAGCACCCGCGCCGGTCCCCGCGCCGGTCCCGCCCCGGAGCTGCCGCCCCGCGCGGTCGACCGGCACGGCATGCGGCGCGAGGCCCTGCGCCAGCGGGCGCTGCTGCGCGAGAAGCGGGCCGAGGGAGCCGGCGCCCTCGGGGTCGCCGGCTCGGCGCTCGGTGCGGCGCTCGCCGAGGTGTACCGCCGGATGCCGGTCCGCGTGGTGCTCCACTACCTCTTCCACGGCGGCCCGCTGATGGCGGCCGGCCTGTCCTTTGTGCTGATCTTCGCGTCCACCGCCCTGCTGGTGATGGGCTTCTCCGTGATCGGCGTCTTCCTCGGCAACGACCCCGTGGTGCGCGACGCCGTGGTGCAGGCCGTGACCGACCGCGTGCCCGGCCTGCTCGACACCGGGAGCGGGGGAGTGGTCCCCCTGGAGCTGCTCGAGGACACGCGGCCCTTCACCCTCGCCACGGTGATCGGCGGCGCGGTCCTGTTCTTCGCCGGCTGGCGCTGGGTCTCCGGGGTGCGGCTCGCGTTCCGCCGGCTCTTCGAGGTGCCCCCGGCGCAGGGCCTGCCCATCGCCGCCGTGCCGCGCGACCTGCTGGGCCTGCTCGTGCTGGGCGTGCTGCTCGCGCTCTCGGTCGTGGCCAACGGCGCGGCCTCGGGGTTCCTGGGCTTCCTGCTCGACACCGCCGGGGAGCTCGGCTGGGGCAGCGGACCCGACTGGATGCGCACCGGGCTGACGTGGGCGCTGAGCACCCTGCTCGTCGTCGTGCTGGACGCGCTGTTCGCCCTCGAGCTCGTGCGGGGCGTCGCCGGGCTGCGGATCACCCGCCGCGCCCTGTTCGTCACGGTGCTCGCCGCGGCGGCCGGCAACTTCGCGCTGCGCTACATCGGGGGCGCGGTCATCGCCGGGGCCACCACCAACCCGTACCTGCTCTCGGTGGCGCTGGTGGTCGGCGTGCTGCTGTGGTTCTACCTGTTCAACCAGATCCTGCTGTTCTCGGCGGCGATCGGGGCGATCGTGCACGCCGACCAGCGCGGCGGGCGGGTGCACCCCGACGGCGAGAACGTGGCCATCACCGTGGTGCCCATGGCCTCCCTGCCCGGACGCCGCTGAACTCCCGTCCTGCACGGACGACGGCGGCCCGCCCCCCGTGCAGTGGGCGGGCCGCCGGGGCCTCGGGGCACGCTCACATGGAGCGGCTCAGGATGGCGTTCTTGACCTCGGCGATGGCCTTCGTGACCTGGATGCCGCGCGGGCACGCCTCGGTGCAGTTGAAGGTCGTGCGGCAGCGCCACACGCCCTCCTTGTCGTTGAGGATCTCCAGGCGCAGGTCCCCGGCGTCGTCGCGGGAGTCGAAGATGAACCGGTGCGCGTTGACGATCGCCGCGGGCCCGAAGTACTGGCCGTCGGTCCAGAACACGGGGCACGACGACGTGCACGCGGCACACAGGATGCACTTGGTGGTGTCGTCGAAGCGCGCCCGGTCCTCCTGGGACTGGTAGCGCTCCATGGTCGGCTCGTTGCCGCCGGCCACCAGGAACGGCATGATCTCGCGGTAGGACTGGAAGAACGGCTCCATGTCCACGATCAGGTCCTTCTCGCACGGCAGGCCCTTGATGGGCTCCACCGTGACGGGCTTGGACAGGTCGAGGTCCTTGAGCAGCACCTTGCAGGCGAGACGGTTCTGGCCGTTGATGCGCATGGCGTCCGAACCGCACACGCCGTGGGCGCAGGAGCGGCGGAACACCAGCGTGCCATCGATCTCCCACTTGACCTTGTGCAGGGCGTCCAGCACGCGGTCGGTGCCGTACATGGTGAGCTTGAACTCGTCCCAGCGGACCTCGTCGGAGACCTCCGGGTTGTAGCGGCGGATCTGCAGGGTGAGGTCGAAGGTCGGGATCTCCTGGCTGCCCTGCTGCTCCTCGGGAAGCTCCACGCGGGAGGCGGGCTCCCCGCCGTCGGCGTTCTCGGCGGCGGGGTCCACGGCCGGTGCCTCGGCCTCGTTGCGCTCGTCGACGGACCCGGCGTCCGCGTCGGTCTTGTAGCCGGCGCGGTCGTCCTGGTCGTGGCCCGGGGCGTGGCCGTGCTCGGGAGCGCGGTCCTGCGGGTCGTCGTTGCGGCCGTCCTCGGGCCGGTCGGGAGTGTGTGCGGTAGACATCAGTACTTACGCTCCATGGGCTCGTAGCGGGTGAAGATGACGGGCTTCGTCTCCTGCCGGATCCCCGCGGTGGGGGAGGAGGGGTCGAGATAGACCATCGAGTGCTTCATGAAGTTGTCGTCGTCGCGATCCGGGAAGTCCTCCCGGAAGTGCCCGCCGCGGGACTCGGTGCGGTGCAGGGCGGCCACGGTCATGACCTTCGCGAGCTGCAGGAGGAAGCCGAGCTCCACGGCCTCGAGCAGGTCCAGGTTGAAGCGCTTGCCCTTGTCCTGGATGGAGATGTTCGCGTACCGGGCCTCCAGGGCGGCGATGTCGTCCAGCGCGGCCTGCAGGGTCTCGGCGGTACGGAACACCTGGACGTTGAGGTCCATGGAGTCCTGCAGGTCCTTGCGGATCGCGGCGACCTTCTCGGTGCCGGTGCCGTTGCGGGCGTTGTCGAGCAGCGCCTCGGTGCCGTCCAGGGCGGTGTCCGGGACGGGCACGAACTCGGCCTGCTGCGCGTACTCGGCCGCGTAGATGCCGGCGCGCTTGCCGAACACGTTGATGTCCAGCAGCGAGTTGGTGCCCAGGCGGTTGGAGCCGTGCACGGACACGCAGGCGACCTCGCCCGCGGCGTACAGGCCCGGGACCACGTTCTCGTTGTCCTGGAGGACCTCGGCCTTGATGTTGGTCGGGATGCCGCCCATGGCGTAGTGGCAGGTCGGGAACACCGGGACGGGCTCGGTGTAGGGCTCCACGCCCAGGTACGTGCGGGCGAACTCCGTGATGTCGGGCAGCTTCGCGTCGATGTGCGCCGGCTCGAGGTGCGTGAGGTCGAGCAGCACGTAGTCCTTGTTCGGCCCGGCGCCGCGGCCCTCTCGCACCTCGTTGGCCATGGAGCGGGCCACGATGTCGCGGGGGGCGAGGTCCTTGATGGTCGGGGCGTAGCGCTCCATGAACCGCTCGCCGTCGGCGTTGCGCAGGATCCCGCCCTCGCCGCGGGCCGCCTCGGAGACGAGGATGCCCAGCCCGGCCAGGCCGGTCGGGTGGAACTGGATGAACTCCATGTCCTCGAGGGGCAGGCCGTTGCGGAACGCGATCGCCATGCCGTCGCCGGTGAGGGTGTGGGCGTTGGAGGTCGTCTTGAAGACCTTCCCGGCACCGCCGGAGGCGAAGACCACGGACTTGGCCTGGAAGACGTGCAGCTCCCCGGAGGCGAGGTCGTAGGAGACGACGCCGGCGACGCGGCGCTGACCGTCCACCTCGGTCATGATCAGGTCCAGGACGTAGTACTCGTTGAAGAACTCCACGTTGTGCTTGATGCAGTTCTGGTACAGCGTCTGGAGGATCATGTGGCCGGTGCGGTCCGCGGCGTAGCAGGCGCGGCGCACGGGGGCCTTGCCGTGGTCCCGGGTGTGGCCGCCGAAGCGGCGCTGGTCGATCTTGCCCTCGGGGGTGCGGTTGAACGGCAGGCCCATCTTCTCGAGGTCCAGGACGGCGTCGATGGCCTCCTTGGCCATCACCTCGGCGGCGTCCTGGTCGACCAGGTAGTCACCGCCCTTGATGGTGTCGAACGTGTGCCACTCCCAGTTGTCCTCCTCGACGTTGGCGAGGGCGGCGCACATGCCGCCCTGCGCCGCGCCGGTGTGGGAACGCGTGGGGTACAGCTTGGTCAGTACGGCAGTGCGGGAGCGCTGACCGGCCTCGATGGCGGCGCGCATACCGGCACCACCGGCGCCGATGATGACCACGTCGTACTTGTGAACCTGCATACCGGTAGTTCTTTCTGTTGGGTGTTCAGTCAGATGTGCTGGGGTCCGGTCGCCTGTGACCGGACGGCGGAGGCGGCCCGCCGC
>NZ_JBISWK010000054.1:0-23581 GCF_044462205.1 Kocuria rhizosphaericola
GGGCCGCCTCCGGCAGGGCTCTCAGCCCGCGGTGCAGAAGCTCGCGAGCAGCGCGGGGTCCGCGCCGGCCGGGCAGGGCTCGAAGGTGAAGATGACCAGGGTGCCGAGCAGGATCACGAAGGCGGACGTGGTGAAGAGGAAGACCTTCAGCCAGAACCGGGTCCGGTCCCGCTCCGCGTAGTCGTCGATGATCACGCGCAGGCCGTTGGTGCCGTGCAGCATCGCGAGCCACAGCAGGAGCATGTCGAAGACCTGCCAGAACGGGCTGGCCCACTTGCCGGCCACGAACGCGAAGTCCACCGCCTCGACCCCGCCCTCCGGGGACACCAGGTTGACCCACAGGTGGACGAAGACGAGCACGAGCAGGACCACGCCGGACATGCGCATGAACAGCCACGCGTACATCTCGAAGTTGTTGCGGCGGGAGGAGGAGCGGTTGTACTTGACGCCGTTGACCTCGAGGTCCTTGCTCCGGGGGACCGAGATGCTTGCCTTGAGCGGAGTGCTCATCGTGATTAACCCCCGAAGATGTTGGACAGGTGACGGATGAGGAACGGGACCATGACGACGACCCACAGGATCAGGACGCCCCAGAGCATCTGCTTCTGGTACTTGGTGCCGCTGGACCAGAAGTCGACCATAATGATGCGCAGGCCGTTGAACGCGTGGTAGACGATGGCCGCCACGAGACCGGCCTCGCCGAGGCCCATGACCGGGTTCTTGTAGGTCTCCATGACCGCGTTGTACGCCTCCGGCGAGACCCGCACGAGCGCGGTGTCCAGGACGTGGACCAGAAGAAAGAAGAAGATGGCCACGCCGGTGATGCGATGGGCGACCCAGGACCACTGGCCATGGGCCTGGCCGCGGTACAGGGTGCCCTTGGATGTCTTCGCCACTGAAAAACCTCCCTGAGTCGCTCGCCGTCGTGCGCTCTAGAAATGTTCGGGAATTCGCACTGCGCACGACGTGAGCGGAGCCCTCCGGCTCTGTGTCGGATGATGCGCGAGTTCCCTCCCACGATACCAGCACGACCGGTGTTTACTGACAGCCTGTCCCGCACCGGAGCGCGGTTCCCGCCGCGGGCGGACGTCGTTTTCCGCGGGTTCCCGGGGCGAGGTCGTATGGTGTTGTCCGTGACCTCCCCACTCGCGCACTTCCACCCCTTCATCCCTGCCGGAGGGGTCGGCTCCCGGCTGTGGCCCCTGTCCCGGGCCGACGCCCCCAAGTTCCTGCTCGACCTGACCGGCTCGGGCTCGTCCCTGCTGCGTGCCACGTACGACCGGCTCGCGGGTCTGGGCGGCGGCCGGGTCATGGTCGTGACCGGGCGCACGCACGCCGCCGCGGTCTGCCGGCAGCTCCCGGAGCTCTCCGGCGAGGACCTCGTGCTCGAGCCGTCCCCCAAGGACTCGGCGGCGGCCATCGGCCTGGCCTGCATGCTGGTCCAGCGCCGCGACCCCGAGGCGATCATCGGCTCCTTCGCGGCCGACCACGTGATCGAGCCCGCCGACGCCTTCCAGGACGTGGTGCGGGAGGCCGTGGCCGCGGCGGCATCGGGGCGGATCGTGACGATCGGCATCCCGCCGAGCTCCCCGGCCACCGGCTTCGGCTACATCCGGGCCGGCGCTCAGCTCGGCCTGGCGGACGCGCCGCACGTGCTGCAGGTCGAGGAGTTCGTGGAGAAGCCCGACGAGGACACCGCCCGCCACTACGTGGCCAGCGGCAACTACACGTGGAACGCCGGGATGTTCGTGGCACCCGCGTCCCTGATGCTGCGCCACCTCGCGGCGAGCCAGCCGGAGCTGCACGCGGGGCTCACCGAGATCGCCGAGGCCTGGGGCACGCCCGCCCAGGACGAGGTGGTGGACCGGGTGTGGCCCGGGCTGCCCAAGATCGCGATCGACTACGCCGTGGCCGAGCCCGCGGCGGCCGCCGGGGACGTGGCCATGGTCCCGGCGAGCTTCACCTGGGACGACGTCGGGGACTTCGCCGCGATCCGGCGGCTCAACCACGTCGATCCCGAGTCCGACCCCGACATCACCGTCCTCGGCGACAACAGCCGGGTGCTCTCGGACAGCTCCAGCGGCATCGTCGTCTCGGACACCGGACGGCTGATTGCCCTGATCGGGGTCGAGGACATCGTCGTCGTCGACACCCCCGACGCGCTGCTGGTGACCACCCGGGAGCACGCGCAGCGCGTCAAGGACGCGGTGGCCTCCCTCAAGCAGAGCGGCAACACCGACGTCCTGTGAACGTCCCGGGCCGTGCGCGCCCGGGAGTAGTCTGGGCAGATGTCTGACGCGCCTTCCTCCTCCGCGGCCACGGAGGCCGGCCTCCCGCCCGCCATCGGCCCCCTGCTCAAGCGGTACCTGCCAGACCTGATCGCCTTCCGCCGGGACCTGCACCGCCACCCGGAGCTGTCCTACCAGGAGTTCCGCACCACGGACCGGATCGTGGGCGCCCTGGAGAACATGGGCCTCGCCCCGGTGCGGCTCTCGGACACCGGCTGCTACGTGGACATCGGGCACGGGCCGATCGCCGTGGGCCTGCGGGCGGACATCGACGCGCTGCCGATCCAGGAGGGCACGGGCCTCGAGTGGTCCTCCGTCAACGACGGCGTGGCGCACTCCTGCGGGCACGACATCCACGCCACGGTGATGGTCGGCGTGGCCAAGGTGCTCGCGGACCTGCACCGCACCGCCCACATCGCCGGCACCGTGCGGATCGTCTTCCAGCCCGCCGAGGAGCAGCTGCCCGGCGGCGCCCTCACCGTGCTCCGCCAGGGCGTCCTCGTGGGCGTGCCGCGGATGTTCGCCCTGCACTGCGAGCCCAAGGTCGACGTCGGCCAGGTGGGCACCCGGATCGGCGCCATCACGTCCGCCTCCGACACCGTGCGCATCGAGTTCACCGGCCGCGGCGGGCACACCTCGCGCCCGCACCTCACGCAGGACCTCGTCTACGCGATGGCCCAGATCGCCGTGAACGTCCCGGCCGTGCTGTCCCGGCGGATCGACGTCCGCTCCGGCGTGGCCGTGGTGTGGGGCCAGTTGCACGCGGGCGTGGCCCCCAACGCCATCCCCGCCACCGGGTTCATGTCCGGGACCATGCGCTGCCTCGACGCCGACGCCTGGCACCGGGCGGGCAAGCTGCTCGACGAGGTCGTGCACCAGGTCGCGGCGCCCTACGGCGTGGACGTGGAGCTGGAGCACATCCGCGGCGTCCCTCCCGTGGTCAACGGGGAGATCGAGACCACCCTGATCGAGAACGCCGCCCGCGCCGAGCTCGGCGAGGACGCGGTGGTGCTGGTGCCCCAGTCCATGGGCGGGGAGGACTTCGCGTGGTTCCTCCAGGAGGTCCCCGGGGCGATGATGCGGCTGGGCACGCGCACGCGGGGCGGGCACACCTACGACCTGCACCAGTCGGACTACGTGGCGGACGAGGCCGCGATCGGCTGCGGCATCCAGGTCATGGCCAGCACGGCCCTGCGCGCCATCCGGCTGCACTCCCGGCGGACACGACCGGACGTCTCGGCGAATTGACGTCCGCCTCCCGCCCTCCGTGCCTACCCGTGGGTAGAGTGGCACCACGTCGCGCTCCCGCGTGACCGGGCTCACGGCCCGGCCGCGCCCGTCACCTGGAGGAACCATGACCTTCTCGCCCCGGACGCCCCGAGGACACCGCCCGCTCTCCGCCGCCGCTGTGCTCGGCCTCTCAGCGCTCGTCCTCGCCGGCTGCGGCGCGGCCCCCGAGGAGGGTGGTGAGGCGCAGGAGCAGGCCACCGACTTCACCGGCTGCATCGTCTCCGACTCCGGCGGGTTCCAGGACCGCTCCTTCAACCAGAATTCCTACGAGGGCCTGCAGGCCGTCGAGGAGAGCATGGGCATCGAGGTCAACCAGGCCGAGTCCCAGGCCGAGACCGACTTCGAGCCCAACCTGACGTCCATGGTCCAGTCCGGGTGCGACCTGACGCTGTCCGTGGGCTTCCTCCTCGCCGACGCCACCCGGACCGTGGCGGAGGCCAACCCCGAGTCGGACTTCGCGATCGTCGACGACGCCTCGATCGAGCTGCCCAACGTGAAGCCGCTCGTCTACAACACGGCCGAGGCCGCGTTCCTCGCCGGCTACGTGGCCGCCGGCAGTACCGAGACCGGGACCGTGGCGACCTACGGCGGCATGGACATCCCGACCGTGACGGTGTTCATGGACGGCTTCGCCGACGGCATCGAGCACTACAACCAGACCAAGGGCGCGGACGTGCGGCTTCTGGGGTGGAACAAGGACACCCAGGACGGCACCTTCGTGAACAGCTTCACGGACACCTCCGCCGCGAAGACCACCACGCAGAACTTCATCAACGAGGGCGCGGACATCGTCCTGCCCGTGGCCGGGCAGGCGGCCCTCGGCACGATCGACGCGGTCGTCGAGTCCAACACGGACGGCGCGGACGAGGTCCGCTTCGTGTGGGTCGACGCCGACGGCTACGAGACCCTCGAGAAGGGCAAGCAGTACCAGCTCACCTCCGTGCTCAAGCAGTTGAGCACCTCCGTGCAGGACGTCGTCGAGTCGGCCGTGGAGGGCCAGTTCGACAACGAGCCCTACGTCGGCACCCTCGAGAACGACGGCGTGGGCATCGCCCCGTTCCACGACCAGGAGGAGGCCGTGGGCGAGGAGCTCGCCGGCGAGGTCGCGCAGCTGCGCCAGGACATCATCGACGGCACGATCACGGTCGAGTCCGAGAACTCGCCGCAGGCCTGATCCCGGACCCCACCGACCACCGCACCCACCGCCGCCGGCTGTGGCCCGGAGCCGGCGGCGGTGGCCGTCCGTCCGGGAGCCGGCGGACGGCCCAGGAGGAGGACCACCCCACCATGAAGCTGGAACTGCAGTCCATCACGAAGCGTTTCGGCTCCTTCGCGGCCAACGAGGACGTCGACCTCGTCGTGGAGCCCGGGCAGATCCACTGCCTCCTCGGGGAGAACGGGGCCGGCAAGTCCACCCTGATGAACGTCCTCTACGGCCTGTACCGGCCGACGGAGGGGCGCATCCTCGTGGACGGCTCCGAGGTGTCCTTCCGGGGCCCCGGGGACGCGATGGCCGCCGGGATCGGGATGGTGCACCAGCACTTCATGCTGGTGCCGGTGTTCACCGTCGCGGAGAACGTGGCCCTCGGCGCGGAGAGCACCCGCGGCGGCACCCTCGACCTCGAGGCCACCCGCCGCCGGATCCGGGAGATCTCGCAGCGCTACGGCTTCCACGTGGACCCGGACGCCGTCGTCGAGGACCTGCCCGTGGGCGTGCAGCAGCGCGTCGAGATCATCAAGGCCCTCGTGCGGGAGGCGCAGGTGCTCATCCTCGACGAGCCCACCGCCGTGCTCACGCCGCGGGAGACCGACGAGCTGCTCGAGATCATGCGCCAGCTGCGCGGCTCCGGGAAGTCCATCCTGTTCATCTCCCACAAGCTGCGGGAGGTCAAGGCGATCTCCGACGTCATCACGGTGATCCGCCGCGGCCGCGTGGTGGGGCAGACGTCCCCGGAGGCCTCGACCTCCGAGCTCGCGGCGCTCATGGTGGGCCGGGACGTGTCCCTGACCGTGGCCAAGGACGAGGCCGAGCCGGGGGAGCGTGCCCTCGAGGTCTCCGGGCTCACCGTGGTCGCGGACAACGGCGTGCGGCTGCTCGACGACGTCAGCTTCGACGTGGCCCGCGGGGAGATCCTCGCGGTGGCCGGCGTGCAGGGCAACGGCCAGACGGAGCTGGCCGAGGCGATCCTCGGCCTGCGGGAGCGGGCCACCGGCTCGATCCGGCTGGGCGGCACGGAGCTGCTCGGGAAGTCCGTGCGCCAGGTCCTCGACGCGGGCGTGGGCTTCGTCCCGGAGGACCGCTCCACGGACGGGCTCGTCGGCCCGTTCACCGTCGCCGAGAACCTCGTGCTGGACCTCTACGGCGACGACCGCTTCTCCCGCGGGCCGTCCCTGCGGCTGGGCGAGGTCCAGGCCAACGCCCGCCGCGCCGTCGAGCAGTTCGACGTCCGCACCCCCTCCGTGGACGCCCCCGTGCAGACCCTGTCCGGCGGCAACCAGCAGAAGGTCGTGCTCGCCCGGGAGCTCTCCCGGCCCCTCGAGCTGTTCCTCGCCTCCCAGCCCACCCGCGGCGTGGACGTCGGCTCGGTCGAGTTCATCCACGAGCAGATCGTCGCCGAGCGGGACAAGGGCGTGCCCGTCCTCATCGTCTCGACCGAGCTCGACGAGGTGTACGCGCTGGCGGACCGGATCGCCGTGTTCTTCCACGGCCGCCTCATGGGCATCGTGGGTCCCGACACCCCGCGCGACGTCCTGGGGCAGATGATGGCCGGGGCCACTGCCGAGGAGCTCCTCCCGGCCGGCCCGCCGCAGACCACCGCGCCGCAGGGCGGGGACCGGCAGCGCACGGCGCAGCAGACGAAGGAGCAGGCATGAGTGCCACCGGCACGGCCCCCGCGGCCGCCGACCAGCAGAAGGCGCCGCCGCCCACGACCGTCGCGCCCGGGGCCTCCCGGCGCGCCTGGACGGGCTCCGCGCTGCAGTCCGTGCTCGCGATCGTCGCCGCCCTCGTGCTGGGCGGGCTGCTCATCGCCCTGACCGACGACCGGGTCGCCGACACCGCGGGCTACTTCTTCGCCCGGCCCGGGGACACGCTGGCGGCGATGTGGGCCGCCGCGTCCTCCGCCTACGAGGCGATGTTCTACGGCGCCGTCTACAACCCGAACGGCACCACGTTCGCGCAGCGGGTCTACCCGCTCGCGGAGACCCTGACCGTGGCCACGCCGCTGGTCCTGGCGGGTCTCGGCGTGGCCGTGGCCTTCCAGGCAGGGCTGTTCAACATCGGCGCCCAGGGCCAGCTGCTCATCGGCGCGGCCCTCGCCGCCTGGGTCGGCTTCGCCTGGCAGCTGCCGGTGGGCGTGCACCTGCTCGCGGTGATCCTCGCCGGGGCGGTCGGCGGGGCGTTGTGGGGCGCGATCGTCGGCGTGCTCAAGGCCCGCACCGGCGCCCACGAGGTGATCCTGACGATCATGCTCAACTACATCGCGCTCAACCTCGTGGCCTGGCTGCTCACCCGCCCGGCGTTCCTGCGCCCGGGCTCCTCCAACCCCGTCAGCCCCCAGGTCGCGGAGACCGCGATGTTCCCCAAGCTGCTGGGCGAGCAGTTCCGGCTGCACTGGGGCTTCGTGCTCGCGATCCTCGCCACCGTGTTCATCGCGTGGCTGCTCAAGCGCTCCACGATCGGCTTCGAGCTGCGGGCCGTGGGCGCCAACCCGCGCGCGGCGCGGACCGCCGGCATCTCCGTCACGCGGGGCTTCGTCGTCGTCATGGTCCTCGCGGGCGCGCTCGCGGGGCTCGCGGGCGTCGCCCAGATCTCGGGCACAGAGCGCGCCCTGACCGCGGGCGTCGCCGCGTCCTTCGGCTTCGACGCGATCACGGTGGCCCTGCTGGGCCGGTCGAAGCCGTGGGGCACGTTCTTCGCGGGCCTGCTCTACGGCGGGTTCCGCGCCGGTGGCGTCACCATGCAGTCGATGACCGGCACGAACATCGACATCGTCCTGGTCGTGCAGTCCCTGATCGTCCTGTTCATCGCCCTGCCGCCGCTGGTGCGGACGGGCCGGGCCCGCTCCCGCCGCGGCCGGGGCACCACCACAGCCGCCACCGCCACCGAGGGAGGCCGGGCATGAGCTCGCAGCATCCGGAACCGCGCCCCGATCCGGCGCCCTGGGCCGCCGCCGGCTCCACCGGCAGCACGTCCCGCAGCGCGTCCGGCGGCCCGGCCCAGGCGACCCTCCCCCCGCCGACCGAGACCGCGCCGTCCACGACCGCCGCCCACGAGGTCGTGGGCGTCACGAGCCGGCGCATCCCGGTGGTCCTCGGACTGCTGAGCCTCGTGGCCCTCCTGCTGTTCGGGCTCAACGCCCCGGACAACACCGTGAGCTTCCGCGTCTCGGAGGCCGGTGACCTCTTCCGCGTGCCCGACCTCGTGGTGCACGGCGTGCTCTGGGGCTGGCTCACCGTCGCCGTGCTCGCCGGGCTGGCGGTCCTCGCGTTCCTGCGCGCCCGCGCCGGAGCGCGCCTGCCCCGGTGGACGGTGCTGCTGTTCGGCTTCTTCTTCGTCAGCGGCTTCCTCGTGTGGGTCGTGGGCAGCGCACGCAGCCCGGACGTGTCCCTGTCCGGGCTGCTGGCAGGGTCCGTGGCCCTGGCCATCCCGCTGATCTTCGGCTCCCTAGGCGGCCTGCTGTGCGAGCGCTCGGGCGTGATCAACATCGCGATCGAGGGCCAGCTGCTGTTCGGCGCTTTCTCCGCCGCGGTGGCCGGCTCCCTCTCCGGCAGCGCCTGGGTGGGCCTGCTCGCCGCCGTGCTGGGGGCCGGGCTCGTCTCCCTCGTGCTCGCGGTCTTCTCGATCGTCTACCGGGTCAACCAGGTGATCGTGGGCGTGGTGCTCAACGTGCTCGTGTCCGGACTGACCGGCTTCCTCTTCGCCACCGTGCTGGAGTCGGACCCGGGCGCGTTCAACTCCCCGCCGCGGCTGCCGCGCTTCGCCGTGCCGGTGCTCTCGGAGATCCCCCTCCTCGGGCCGATCGTCTTCGACCAGTCCGTGATCGGCTACCTGATGTACGCGGCGGTGGCACTCGTGTGGTTCGCGCTCTACCGGACGCGCTGGGGGCTGCGCACCCGCTCCGTGGGGGAGCACCCCAAGGCCGCCGACACCCTCGGTGTGAAGGTCAACGCCCTGCGCTTCCGCAACGTGCTGACGGGCGGGATGGTCGCCGGTCTCGGCGGCGCCTTCTACACGCTGGTCTCCGTCTCCGCGTTCACCCGCGACATGACCTCCGGCGCCGGCTACATCGCCCTGGCCGCCCTGATCTTCGGTCGCTGGAACCCGGTGGGGGCGCTGCTCGCGTCCCTGCTGTTCGGATTCGCCTCCAACCTGCAGTCGATCCTGTCCTTCCTGGGCACGCCCGTGCCCAGCCAGTTCCTGGCCATGCTTCCGTACGTCGTCACGATCCTGGCGGTCGCCGGGCTCGTGGGCGTCTCCCGCGGACCCGCGGCCATCGGCAAGCCCTACACCAAGGAGTGAGCGCCCTGTGAGCGAGACCCTGCACCCCGGCAGCGACCCCGACAGTGTCACCGGACAGGACGGGACCGGCGGCGAGGGGGCCCGGATCGACTGGGACCGGCTGCGGGAGGCGGCCGTGGCCGCCCTCGAGCACGCCTACGTCCCGTACTCGCACTACCCCGTGGGCGCGGCCGCCCTCACCGAGGACGGGCGGGTGGTCTCCGGGTGCAACGTGGAGAACGCCTCCTACGGGCTGACTCTGTGCGCCGAGTGCACCCTGGTCTCCGCGCTGCACATGTCCGGCGGCGGACGGCTCGTCGCCTTCGTGTGCGTCGACGGGCGCGGCGACGTCCTGATGCCGTGCGGGCGGTGCCGGCAGCTGCTGCACGAGCACCGCGGGCCCGGCCTGCGGCTGCTCACCGTCTCCGGGGTGCGCACCATGGCCGAGGTGCTGCCCGACGCCTTCGGCCCCGAGAACCTCTAGTCCCCGAAAGGATCCCTCATGACCGAGCAGTTCGACGCCGTCGACGTCATCCGGACCAAGCGCGACGGCGGTGCGCTGTCCCCCGAACAGATCGCGTGGGTGCTGGACGCCTACACCCGCGGGGTCGTGGCCGAGGAGCAGATGAGCGCCCTGGCCATGGCCGTCTTCCTGCGGGGCATGGACCGGGACGAGATCGCGTGCTGGACGCGGGCGATGATCGCCTCCGGCGAGCGGATGGACTTCTCGGAGCTCGTGCGCTCCGGGGCGCGCTCGGCCACCGCGGACAAGCACTCGACCGGCGGGGTGGGGGACAAGATCACCCTGCCGCTGGCCCCGCTCGTGGCGGTCTACGGCGTGGCCGTCCCCCAGCTGTCCGGGCGCGGCCTCGGCCACACCGGCGGCACCCTGGACAAGCTCGAGTCCGTCCCGGGCTGGCGGGCCGCCCTGTCCAACGAGGAGATGCTGGCCCAGCTGCGGGACGTGGGCGCGGTGATCTGCGCGGCCGGCTCGGGGCTGGCGCCCGCGGACAAGAAGCTCTACGCGCTGCGGGACGTCACCGGGACGGTCGAGTCGATCCCGCTCATCGCGTCCTCGATCATGTCCAAGAAGATCGCGGAGGGCACCCAGTCCCTCGTGCTCGACGTCAAGGTGGGGTCCGGGGCGTTCATGAAGGACCTCGCCTCCGCCCGCGAGCTGGCCCGCACGATGGTCGACCTCGGCACCGGTGCCGGAGTCACGACCACCGCGCTGCTCACCGACATGTCCACCCCTCTCGGGCTGGCCGTCGGCAACGCCGTGGAGGTCCAGGAGTCCGTCGACGTGCTCGCCGGCGGCGGCCCGGCCGACGTCGTGGAGCTCACCGTGGCGCTCGCCGCGGAGATGCTCGCCGCGTCCGGGATCCCCGACGCCGACCCGGCGGAGGCGCTGCGGGACGGCCGGGCCATGGACGTGTGGCGGGCCATGATCGCCGCCCAGGGCGGCGATCCCGACGCCCCGCTGCCGCGGGCCCGGGAGTCCGAGACCGTCGTGGCCGAGGCCGACGGCGTGCTCACCGAGCTCGACGCCCTCCAGGTCGGCGTGGCCTCCTGGCGCCTCGGAGCGGGCCGCGCCCGGCGCGAGGACCCGGTCCAGGCCGGAGCCGGGGTGCTGCTCCACGCCAAGCCCGGGGACACCGTCCGGGCCGGGCAGCCGCTGCTGACCCTGCTCACCGACACCCCCGAGCGCTTCGCGCGGGCCCGGGAGGCGCTCGAGGGCGCCGCCGTGGTCGCCCCGGAGGCGCCGGCGTCCGGCCCGGACCGCGCCGTGGTCCTGGAGACCGTGCGCTGAGCGCCGAGCACCGGGCGCTGAGCACTGGGGGCTGAGCACCGGGCGCTGAGCACCGGGGGCGGGCCCGGGGCGCGCCTATACTGCGGAGAGAACCAGCGCGAAACGAGAACCGAGGGCGTGCGCACACGCTCGGAAGGGTGGGTCCAGTTGGGTCTGCGAGGCATTTTCCGGAAGAACACCGAGGACAGCACGCCGCGCCGCGAGACCGGACGGCCGGAGCAGCCGGCCGGTCCGACCGCCGGCCCCGACGGGCGCGAGACGGACGACCGGAGCACCGGTGACCGTGACGCCGGGGCCCAGGGCACCGGCGGCCAGGACGCCGGCTCCCGGCGCCCCGAGGAGCGCGGTCCCGAGGGGCAGGGCACGGAGGAGCCCCGGCCGCTGCCCGACCACGGGCCGCTGCCCTACCTCGTGGACCGGCTGACGTCCCGGGGGGCCGACCGTGCGGTGCTCACGCTCGTGCAGCGCGGCAACACCATGACGCACCAGACCCAGCAGTCCGTGGGCGACGCCGACCCGTCCGTGGAGTCCGGCACCGTGGACCAGGACTCGCCGCTCTTCGACCCTGTGGCCGACCTCTACAGCGAGGCCATGTCCTCCCCGCGCGGCGCGTGGCAGAACGCCCGCCTCGAGGTGGGCCCGGAGCAGGACGGGGTCCGGTCCGTGGTGACGACCTACGGGTTCGCCGACGGCAGCGAGGACGTCCGGACCTGGCGGTCGGGCCGGCCCACGCCGGGCGCCGCCGGCGAGCGCTCCACCGACGAGCAACACTCCGCAGGGGCCGGGACCGAGCCGACGGCCCCTTCCGCGGAGCCCGCGACCGGCGGCGTTCCCGCTGCCGGCGGGGCCGGGTCCTCCGCGGCCGGCGCCGCACCGGCCTCCGAGCCGGCCGACGAGCCGGCTCCCGGGCCGACCGCCGTGCCGACCGCTGAGGGGACCGCCGAGCCGGGGCCCGTCCCCGGCACCGCCCCCGCCACGGAGGGCCCCGCCGCCGGCCGGGAGGACGACGAGCACCGCGTTCCCGGCCCCGACGCCGGCCACGACGACACTCCTCACCACGACGTGCCCGACCACGTCGACCACGAGGAGTGGCACGAGGACGCCGAGCCGGCCGCGCCCACCGGGGCTGCCGCCGCGACGGCCGCCGCGGCCGCCGCCGGCACCGCCGCGGGGGACGACCACGCCTCGTCCGCCCCGGAGACCGCGGTCTCCACCGACGTCTCGCCGTCCTACCGGGCCCCGGCAGGGATCCCGGACCGCCCCTCCCAGGACAGGCTGGCCGAGGGCAACCTCGTGCTCAAGGAGGTCGACGTCCTGCGCCGGCTCGGGGACGCCCAGCGGAGGCTGTTCGGCGAGGACGGCACGGCGATGGACGTCTCCACCGTCCTCGTGCGGGTGCGCGCCCTGGGCACGTACTACGACGCCCTCACCCACGTGCGCAAGAACGGCTTCTGGGACCAGCGCCGCACCTTCGACCTGATCCCGGAGGAGCTGCTGCACGTGCAGGAGCTCAAGGACGAGTCCTACGTGGAGGGCCACGGTGCTCCGCTGGCGATGATGTTCCGCTTCCGCCCGGGCATCCCCCCGGAGGTGTCCTTCGACTACGCGGACGAGGAGGCCTTCGTGCGCTACGAGGACCGGCTGCCCGCGCAGAACTACCTGGAGGAACTGCGGATGTACCCCCGAACCGGGGCGCACATCCCGCAGCACATGAACGAGGCCCTGCAGGACTGGAACTACTGAGACCGACCGAGACAGGGGCCGTCCCGACCGTGATGCTGACCTCCGCCGAACGGCACCCGGGCCGTGTGCCGGACCGGGTCCTGCGCGACCTGCCAAAGGTGTGCCTGCACGACCACCTCGACGGCGCCCTGCGCCCGGCCACGGTGGTCGAGCTGGCCGCCGCCGCCGGGCACCGCCTGCCCACCGAGGACCCGGAGGCCCTGGGCCGGTGGGTGCGGGAGAGCGCCGACTCCGGTTCCCTGCTGCGCTACCTGGCGACCTTCGAGCACACGGTCGCGGTGATGCAGACCCCCGAGGCGCTCGTGCGCTGCGCCCGGGAGTACGTCGAGGACCTCGTGACGGACGGGGTGGTCCACGCCGAGGTGCGCTGGGCCCCCGAGCAGCACACCGCGGGCGGGCTGTCCATGGCGGAGGCGGTCGAGGCCGTCCGGCTCGGTCTCTCGGAGGGCGTGCTCGCCGCGGAGGACGCCGGCCACATCGTGTCCGTCACCCAGATCCTCTGCGCCATGCGCCAGGCGGACCGCTCCCTCGAGGTCGCCCGCCTGGTGGTGGACAACCGGGACCGCGGCGTGGTGGCCTTCGACCTCGCGGGTCCCGAGGACGGCTTCCCCCCGGCCCGGCACCGTGCCGCCCTGGAGCTGCTCGCGGACGAGCTCGTGCCCGTCACGCTGCACGCCGGGGAGGCTGCGGGCATCGAGTCGATCCGGGACGCCCTGGCCACGGGCCGCGCGCTGCGCCTGGGCCACGGGGTGCGCATCGCGGAGGACATCGACATCGACTACCTGGAGGACGTCGCCGTCGTCGACCTCGGGCGCACAGCCGAGTGGGTCCGCGACCGGGGCATCGCCCTCGAGGTGTGCCCCACGTCCAATCTCCAGACCGGCGCCGTGGCCGCGTTCGGCGGCAGCCTGGACCGTCATCCGGTGGACATGCTCTACCGGACCGGCTTCATCGTGACCGTCTCCCCGGACAACCGGCTCATGAGCGGGACCACGGTCACGGACGAGCTCGCCCGCCTCGCGGCGCACTTCGGCTACGGGCTCGAGGACCTGGAGCGGCTCCAGCGCAACGCCGCGGCCGCCGCGTTCCTCCCGCTCGAGGACCGCACCGCCCTGGACGGGATGATCACCGACGGTTTCGAAGGGATGCACGCATGAGCCAGGGGCACGGCACCGACGACGTCGCGGCGGGACTGGGCGTCCCCGAGCGGACCGCGCAGCGCTTCGCCGAGCTCGTGGCGGTCATGGACCGGCTGCGCTCCCCGGGCGGGTGCGCCTGGGACGGGCAGCAGACCCACGAGTCCCTCGTGCGCTACCTCGTGGAGGAGGCCTACGAGGTGGTGGAGGCGGTCGAGGCCGAGGGCGGGCCGGCGGCGCACGCCGGGCTGCTCGTCGAGGAGCTCGGCGACGTCCTGCTCCAGGTGGTCTTCCACGCCCGGGTCGCCCAGGAGCGCCCGCGCGTCGAGGGCGGCTTCGACGTGGCGGACGTGCTCGAGGCCGTCACCGCCAAGCTGGTCCGCCGCCACCCGCACGTCTTCGACGTCGGGGCCACCGGGGACGTGGCGGGGGAGCAGTCCCTCGAGCAGCTGCACTCCCGCTGGGAGGACCTCAAACGGGCGGAGAAGCCCGAGCGGACCGGTCCCTTCGACGGCATCCCGCCGCACCTGCCGGCCCTGGCCCTCGCCGAGAAGACGCTCGCGCGGGCCCGCAAGCACGACCTCGAGCCCGCGGTCCCCGACGCGGAGGAGCCCGGCGGCCCGCGCACCGAGGAGGAGCTGGGCGAGGCGCTGTTCGCGCTCGTGCGCACAGCCTCCGCCCGCGGTCTCGACGCCGAGCGGGCCCTGCGCGGGGCCGCCCGCGCGTACGCCGCGGGGCGGAACGGGAACTGATCCCGTCACGGACCGTTGCCCACCGCCGGCCTCCGGCGCCGAGTCGCTAGGCTGGAGCCGCCGGGGGCGCCCGGCACCGGCGGTGCGGGCCCGGCGGCCGGTGCCCGGCACCGGAGCCCCGACCGCCCCACCGCACCCGTTCCACCCACGCCAGCGACAAGCCCAGCACCAACGTCAGGAGCAACCCATGGCCATGATCACCGCAGTGCACGCCCGCCAGATCCTCGACTCCCGCGGCAACCCGACCGTGGAGGTCGAGGTGCTGCTGGAGGACGGCAGCTACGGTCGGGCGGCGGTGCCCTCGGGCGCCTCGACCGGTGCCTTCGAGGCCGTCGAGCGCCGCGACGGCGACCAGGAGGTGTACCTCGGCAAGGGCGTCCTCGACGCCGTGAAGGCCGTCGACGAGGAGATCGCCGAGGCCGTGATCGGCCTCGACGCCACCGACCAGCGGCTGGTCGACCGGACCATGCTCGACCTCGACGGCACGGACAACAAGGGCGGTCTCGGCGCCAACGCCATCCTGGGCGTCTCCCTGGCCGTGGCCCGGGCCGCCGCGACCGCCTCCGACCTCGAGCTCTACAAGTACCTGGGCGGGCCCAACGCCCACGTGCTCCCGGTGCCCATGATGAACATCCTCAACGGCGGCTCCCACGCCGACTCCAACGTGGACATCCAGGAGTTCATGATCGCCCCGATCGGCGCCGCGACCTTCTCCGAGGCCCTGCGCACCGGCGTGGAGGTCTACCACTCCCTCAAGGCCGTGCTCAAGGAGCGTGGCCTGGCCACCGGGCTCGGCGACGAGGGCGGCTTCGCCCCGGACCTCGAGTCCAACCGCGCCGCCCTCGACCTCATCTCCGAGGCGATCGGGAAGGCCGGGTACACCCTGGGCACCGACGTGGCGCTCGCCCTGGACGTGGCCTCCTCCGAGTTCTTCGAGAACGGCAAGTACAGCTTCGAGGGCCAGCAGCTCAGCGCAGCGGAGATGACCACCTACTACGAGGAGCTCGTGCGCGACTACCCGATCGTGTCCATCGAGGACCCGCTGGACGAGGACGACTGGGCGGGCTGGCAGGCCCTCACCGCGTCCGTGGGCACCCAGGTCCAGATCGTCGGCGACGACCTGTTCGTCACCAACCCGGAGCGGCTGGCCCGCGGCATCGAGGAGGGCGCCGGCAACGCGCTGCTCGTGAAGGTCAACCAGATCGGCTCCCTCACGGAGACCTTCGACGCCATCTCCCTGGCCCAGCGGCACATGTTCCACTGCATGATCTCCCACCGTTCGGGCGAGACCGAGGACACCACGATCGCGGACATCGCGGTGGCCACCAACGCCGGGCAGATCAAGACCGGTGCGCCGGCCCGCTCCGAGCGCGTGGCCAAGTACAACCAGCTGCTGCGCATCGAGGAGGAGCTCGGGGACGCCGCGCGCTACGCGGGCGCCTCCGCGTTCCCGCGCTACACGGCGAAGTGACGAGCCGCGGCTGCTGACCGGCCCCGCCGGTCCGTCGTCGTGCGGGTGAGCGGCCGTCCCCGGGCGGCCGCTCACCCGTGAGCGGTACACTGGTCCCCGTCCCCGCCCTTCCCCCGTGAGGTCAGCATGCCCGCTCCCCGCCCGCGCACCACCCGCCTGCTCGGCGGGCGCGACGCCGCGCAGGGGCCACGCGGGCGTGACGCCGGGCCGGGCGGCGGATCCGGCGGAGGGTCCAGCGCGGTGGGCTCGCCCGTGCCCGCACGGACCTTCAGCGGGCGGTTCCTGATCCTCACGCTCGTGGCCGTCCTCATCGTCTTCCTGGCGGCGCCGACCACCAAGATCTTCCTCGAGCAGCGGACGGAGATCGCCCAGCTCGAGCGCGCCATCGCCGACATGGAGGCCCAGAAGGCGTCCCTGGAGGACCAGGTGGACCAGTGGTCGGACGAGACCTACGTCAAGCAGCGAGCCAGGGACCGGCTCCTCTACGTCATGCCGGGGGAGCGGTCCTACCTCGTGGTGGGCGCCGAGGAGATGGACGGCGCCGTGGTGGACTCCTCGGCGGCGCAGGTCGAGGCCGAGAAGCCCGCGTGGGTGGACGCCCTCTGGCAGTCCGTCGTGGCCTCCGCCTACGAGGACGCCGCTCCCGCCGCGGGCACCGGGGACACGGACGCCGGCGGGGACACGGACGCCGGCGGGGACACGGACGCCGCCGAGGAGCCGGGCGGCGACCCCGCGGCGCCCGGCGGGTCCGGCACCACGGAGGAGCCCGGACCGACCCAGGAGCCCGGCACCAGCGGGTCGGCGGAGCAGACAGAGCAGACCGTCCCGGCCGCCCCGGCGGACGGGACCGACGCGCCGCAGGACGCGGCGACGGACAGCCGCGGAAGCCCCGCGGAGTGAGGAACGGCGTGAACCCCCAGCACGGACACGAGCCCGGCGACCGACCCGCCCCCCGGGGGCTCGGGGTGACGGCCGGGACGGTCGAGCCCACGGCCCTGGACCTGCAGGTCCTCTCCCGGCAGCTCGGGCGCCCCGTCCGCGACGTCGTCGAGATCCCGGCCCGCTGCACGTGCGGGAACCCGCTCGTGGCGGCCACGGCCCCCCGGCTGGCCAACGGCACCCCGTTCCCCACCGTGTTCTACCTGGCCCACCCCGTCATCACCGCCGCGGTGTCCCGGCTCGAGGCCGCCGGCCTGATGTACGAGATGACGGACCGCATCGCCGAGGACGAGGCACTGGCCGCCGCCCACCGGGTCGCGCACGAGGACTACCTCAGCGAGCGCGTCCGGATCGGCGCCAAGGCCGGTACCGGGCCCGTTCCCGAGATCGAGGGCATCTCCGCCGGCGGCATGCCCGTGCGGGTCAAGTGCCTGCACGTGCTGGCCGGCCACGCGCTCGCGGCCGGGCCAGGGGTGAACCCGCTCGGCGACGAGACCCTCGAGGCGATCGCCGAGTGGTGGACCCCCGCCGCCTGCCACTGCGACCCCGCCTGGCGCGAGGCCTGAGACCCACCCGCCCCCGACACCCCGAGGACTCCCCATGCGCGTAGGCGCCATCGACTGCGGTACGAACTCCATCCGACTGCTCATCGCCGACACCCGGGAGGAGCAGGGCCGTGATGTGCTCGAGGACGTGGTGCGCGAGATGCGCGTGGTCCGTCTCGGCCAGGGCGTGGACGCCACCGGGTGGCTCGCCGAGGCGGCGCTCGAGCGCACGTTCGCGGCCACGGACGAGTACGCCCGGCTGCTGAAGGAGCACGACGTGGAGCAGCTGCGCTTCGTGGCCACGAGCGCCACGCGCGACGCCGGCAACCGTGACGTCTTCCTCGCCGGGATCCGCGAGCGCCTCGGGGTGACCCCCGAGGTCATCAACGGCGACGAGGAGGCGGAGCTGTCCTTCCGCGGCGCCTCGGCCGCCGTGGGCGGCACCGATCCCGAGGACCGGGTCCTCGTGATCGACCTCGGCGGCGGATCGACCGAGTTCGTGCTCGGCAACTCCCAGGGGGTGCGCGCCGAGCGCAGCGTGGACATCGGCTGCGTGCGCCTGACCGAGCGCCACCTCGGGTCCAACCCGCCGACCCCCGAGCAGCAGGAGGCCGTGCTGCGCGACGTCGACCACGCCGTGGACGTGGTCCTGCAGACCGTGCCCCTCGCCGAGGCGACCCACCTCGTGGGCGTCGCCGGCACCATCACGACCGTCACCGCCCACGCCCTCGGGCTGCCCGACTACGACCCCGCGGCGATCGACGGCGCGGAGCTGCCCGCCGAGCGGATCGCGCAGGCGTGCCGGGAGCTCACGGGCATGACCCGCGCGGAGCGCGCCGCGCTGCCCTACATGCACGAGGGCCGGGTCGACGTCATCGGCGGCGGCGCCCTCGTGTGGCGGCGGATCGTCGAGCGGGTGGGTGCGGCCACCGGTGGACGGGTGGACTCGGCGATCGCGAGCGAGCACGATATTTTGGACGGGATCGCCCTGTCCCAGGTCGACTGACCCGCCCGGACCTCCCCCCGACCCGGAAGGACGCATGTCTTCCAGCGACCCCCGCCGCCGTCCCCCGCGCCACCGCGCCCTCACCCGGTGGGGCGCGGTGGGAGCGGCTTCGGCCGTGGTCGGCGTGGGCGCGATGGCACTGCCCGGGGCGGGGCCCGCGCAGGCCCGTCCCGCGGTTCCCGGACCCGCCCCCAGCATCCCGATCGAGGACCCCGTCAGCGTGGCACCCGTGCCCAGCGAGGGCGCCACGCGCGCGCCGGACACGTCCCGCATCGCCGAGGACGGGATCCGTCCCCTCCAGTACTGGCTGGACGAGTACGGGGTGCGCGAGGCCTGGAAGGAGTCCACGGGGGAGGGCGTGCGGATCGCCGTCATCGACACCGGGGTGGACGGCTCGCACCAGGACCTCGAGGGCGCCGTGGTGGGCGGCACCGACGTCTCCGGCGGCGGCGCCGCGGACGGGCAGAAGGGCCTCGGCACCGAGCCGGAGCACGGGACCCTCGTGGCGTCCGTGGCCGCGGGCCGCGGGCACGTGGCCCCGGGCGGGCGGGACGACGACGCCCCCGGCCGGCCGGCGGGCATCGTGGGCGTGGCCCCGGACGCCGAGGTGCTGGCCGTGTCCACGTGGCTGGGCGACGAGAGCCCGGAGGTCCGCAGCGTCGACGAGCAGCTCCCGGACGCCGTCCGGTGGGCCGTGGACAACGGCGCGGACGTCATCAACATGTCGGTGGGCTCCAACGCGACCTCCTGGCCCGAGAGCTGGGACGAGGCCTTCCTCTACGCCGAGGAGAAGGACGTGCTCGTCGTCGCCTCCGCGGGCAACCGGGGGTCCGGGCTCGTCCAGGTCGGCGCCCCGGCCACCATTCCCGGCGTGCTGACCGTGGGCGGCGTGGGCCGCGCCGGGGAGGCGAGCTGGGAGTCCTCCTCGCAGGGCATCTCCATCGCCGTGGCCGGTCCCTCCGAGGACATGGTGGGCGCGATCCCCGGAGACCGGTACGCCTCGTGGGCCGGGACGTCCGCTTCCGCCCCCGTCGTGGCCGGCACCGCGGCGCTGATCAAGGCGAAGTGGCCGGAGATGAGCTCCGCCCAGATCGCGAACCGCATCGTCTCCACGGCCCGGGACACCGGGGCGCCGGGCAAGGACCCGCTCTACGGCTACGGGGTGCTGGACGTCGAGGCCGCCCTCACGGAGGACGTCCCCAAGGTCGACCGCAATCCGCTCGGCAGCATGGAGCAGTGGGTGCGGGTGCACCGCAGGAGCGCCGAGGCCACCCCCACGGCGAGCCCCACCGAGAGCTCTGCGCCCGTCACGGAGGAGGTCGAGGCGGAGGTCGCCGCGCCCGAGCCGGTCGCCCCGATGGACGAGACCGGGCTGCTGCCCGTGGTGGTGCTCTCCGGGTTCGGACTGCTCGTGCTGGGGCTCACCGCGGGGGCCGTGGTGCACATCCGCCGGATCGTGGCCGAGGGCGCGGACGGCGGTCCGGACGGCCGCGCCTGAAGCGTGCGCGGGAACACGGTGCGGACGCCTCTGGCGGGGACCGACATCGACAGCGTTCTGAGTAGACTCGGGGGCATGTCTTTCACTCAATTGGCCAAGGACCGTCCTCGCCTGCTGATCGTCGGCGGAGGCTACGTCGGCTTCACCGTGGCGCAGGAACTGCAGAAGCGGATCAAGGACTCCGGCGGAGTCGTCACCGTGGTGGATCCCAACCCGTACATGATGTACCTCCCCTTCCTGCCCGAGGTGGCCGGCGGCAACATCTCCTCCCGCAGCGCGGTCGTGCCCCACCGGAAGCACCTCAAGGACTGCGAGATCGTCACGGGTCACGTGCTCGGGGTCGACCACGCGAACCGCACCGCGACAGTCAAGGGCATCGACGAGGGCGAGACCTTCGAGCTCGCCTACGACGAGGTCGTCGTCGCCGGCGGCTCCGTCACCCGCGCCTTCCCGATCGAGGGCCTCGCCGAGAACGGCATCGGCCTCAAGACCATCGAGGAGGCCGTGGCGGTGCGCAACTGGGTGCTCGAGCGCATCGAGGTCGCCTCCCTCACCACCGACGAGGAGGCCAAGCGCCGGGCGCTGACCTTCGTGGTGGTCGGCGGCGGCTACGCCGGCACCGAGACCATCGCCGAGATCGAGGACATGGCCCGCAGCGCGGTCGAGCGCAACGAGCGGCTCCAGGTCTCCGACCTGCGCTTCGTGCTCATCGAGGCCATGGGCCGGATCATGCCGGAGGTCTCCGAGGACCGTGCCGAGAAGGTCGTGGCGCACCTGCGCAGCCGCGGCATCGAGGTGCTGCTCAACACGTCGCTCGACTCCGCGGTGGACAAGCACCTGAAGCTCGTCAACATGGAGGACAAGTCCCCGGCCGGCGAGTTCGGGACCGACACGCTGATCTGGACCGCCGGCGTGCAGGCCAACCCGCTCGTCAAGAGCACGGACTTTCCGCTCGACGAGCGCGGCCGCGTCCGGACCGGGGCCGACCTGCGGATCACCGGCGACGACGGCCCCCTCGAGGGCGCCTGGGCCGCCGGCGACGTCGCCGCGGTGCCGGACCTCACCGGCGGGGGAGTCGGCGGGTTCTGCGTCCCCAACGCCCAGCACGCGGTGCGCCAGGCGCACACCATGGTCAAGAACATCATGGCCGTCCGCGCGGGCAAGCCGCTCGAGGACTACTACCACGAGAACCTCGGCGCGGTCGCCGGACTCGGCCTCTACAAGGGCGTGGCCAGCATCAAGGGCCTCCCCGGCCTGCCCGAGAAGGGCATCGAGTTCTCCGGCCTCGCCGCCTGGGCGATGCACCGGCTCTACCACGGCTACGCGATCCCCACCGTGGACCGCAAGGCCCGCGTCTTCACCGAGTGGACTCTTAACTTCGTGTTCGGCCGGGACACCACCACGCTGCGCCACGAGCGGGACCCGCGCACGCGGTTCCAGGTCGCGGCCGGCCAGGCCCCGACCCCGCGCAAGGCCAACCTCTGACCCGATCCGTTCCCCGCTCGACCCCGTCCCGGCCACGTGCCGCGGCGGGGTCGAGCCGTTCCCGGGCCGCGCTGCCCCGGGGCCGACGCCCGTTCCGGGCGCCGTCCCCGCCGCGCCGGGACGGTCAGCAGCCGCCGGGGCCGAGGAGGCGCTGGCGGGTGTCGAGCTCGGCGACCAGCTCCTGGCACCGGTCCTTCGTCACCGGATGGGGCCCGTCCGGGTCGGCCAGGTACTCCTGCTCGAGCCGGCGGCAGACTCGGCTGTGCAGCACCTGCAGCTCGTTCAGGCCCAACTCCGAGAGGTCGGAGGGGAACGGATCAGCAGGAGCCAGGAAGGTGCCGGGTGCCGTGGGAGCCGCCGGGGGGCGAGGGAGGGACGGGGCGAGCTGGGGGTTCATGCGGGCGACCCTTCGACCGGGAGCGGTGCGGCCGGCTGCTCGACCGGTTCCCAGGCTAGGTGGCCGCGCGTTCCCTGAACAGAGCTTTGCATGATTTGCAGTCCGACCCCCGGTCCGCACCCGCGGCACCGGTACGGGCCGGTCCGACGACGACGCCCCGTGCCCGGCGCAGCCGCCGCCGCGGTCCGTCAGCGGACGAGCTCGGGCTGGGCGATCTCGCGGGCGTCGAGCTCCACGGTGAGCTCCTGGTGGCGGTCGAGGGTCACCGGGTGGGCCCCGGACGCGCCGCCGAGGTGTTCCCGGTCGAGCTGGCGGCCGACCCTGCTGTGGAGGACGTGCAGCTCGGCCAGGGACAGCTCGGTCAGATCGGCAGGGAACTCGTCGTCGGGCGCCAAAAAGGTCCTGCCGCTGGGCGGGGCCACGACCTCGCTCATGCCGCCGCCGTCCGGCACGGGGCCGGGGTGCGCCGACCCGGGGCAGGTGGCGGGCGGTGTCCGCCGTCCGGCGGGAACCGGGGAGAAGGGGGGATCTGGTGGTCCACGGGGGCAGCCTCCTGCGGATACGACGACGTCGTAGCCGGCTGCTCGACCACTGAGCCAGAATACTGGATCCGCTGCCCGGTGCACGAGAGCGGCTCCCGCTCCCGGCTCTGGACCGCCCCGGTGAGGCGATAGGGTGGGGCGGCGGCCTGGTGAGCCGGCCCCCATAGCCCAATCGGCAGAGGCAGCGGACTTAAAATCCGCTCAGTGTCAGTTCGAGTCTGACTGGGGGCACGCTATAACTGCGGTATTCCGCGGCAGTTGGAGGTTGGCCCGAGTGCTCGACTCGGGCCAGCCGACGTTTAGAGGTTCCGCCGATAGGTCATGGTCGTCGGGTTGGGCGGGTGTCCCAGCGTTGGGTGGTCCAGGCCTCGCGGAGGAGGCGTCGGGTGATGATGATGGCGTTGGCCAGTCCGATGAACGCCTCGATGACGCGGGTGCGGCGCTCGGTGCATATCGCCAGCTTCTTGAAGCCGCGGTTGTGCCAGGCATTGGTCCGTTCCACCACCCAGCGGGCGGTGTTCTGGAACGGGGCCGGGACGCCCTTGGTCGCGATCCGGCCCTCGCAGCCGAGCTCCTCCAACAGCTCCCGGGTGGGCCTGGAGTCGTAGCCGGCGTCCAGATGCACCGTGATCCGCTCGGGCAGCTCGAAGCCGAACCGGGACAGCGTCTCCAACGTGGGGCGCAGCAACGGGGAGTCGTGGCGGTTGGCCGGGGCCACGACGGTCCCGAGCGGGATCCCGGCACCGTCGGTGAGCACCGAGCGTTTCGTACCCTGTTTCCCGCGGTCCACCGGGGATCTTCCGGCGGTCTCGCCACCGCACGGGGCCTTGGTGATGCACCCGTCCACCGCCAAATTCCCCAGCTCGAGCCCGACCATCTTGTCGTAGGCGTGAAGGCAGGACTGTTCAAGGGCGGTGAAGATCTCCGCGGCGGTCCACTCGTCGCGTCGGCGTCTGATGGTAGTGGCCGAGCAGGTGGTGTCGGCGATCTTCTCGTAGGCAGCCCCGAGGACGAGGACCTGCACGAGCTTGTCGAACACCACCCGGTCCGGGATGCGTGGCCGGTGGCAACCCAACGGATGCTCGTCCGCCACAGGCGGGATCAGCACCTGGAACTGGTCCCCGATGGGCTCGATGATGCACGATGGAACGGCAGGCACGAGTGCTCCTGGTCAACACA
>NZ_JBISWK010000055.1:0-23184 GCF_044462205.1 Kocuria rhizosphaericola
GCGGCACCCCGGTCCGCGTGGTCGCCGGGCCGAGGACCTCAGTGCTGATCGCCTCCGTGCCGACGGTCTCCGTGCCGATGGTGGCCGTGCCGATCGCCTCCGTGCCGATGGCTTCGGTGGGGGCGGCCCCCGGGGCCAGGGCCTCGGTGGGGGCGGCCCGGGGGTCCGGTGCCGTCGTGCGCCCTCCGTCCGGGGCCGGCGCCGTGGTCGGGTCGCCGTGCCGGTCCGGGGGCGGTGCCGGCGAGGAGCCGTGCACGGCGCCGGCCGGGAGGCGGTCGAGCTCGGCCGGCCGGAGGTCCGCCCGGACCGCCCGCAGCTCCTCGAGGAACCTGCCGGCGTCCGGCGGGCGCAGCTCCGGGTCCCGCGCCGTGGCCCGGGCGACGAGCCGCGCCAGGCCGGCCGGGAGACCGGGGTCCAGGGTGCGCACGTCCGGGACGGCGCCCTCCGCGTGGGCGCGCGCCACGGCCAGGGGGCCGCCCTCGAAGGGACGGCGTCCGGCCAGGAGCTCGAAGAGCACGATGCCGGCCGAGTACACGTCCGCCCGGGTGTCGACCCGCTGCCCGGTCACGAGCTCCGGCGAGGCGTAGCCCACCGTGCCCAGCACCGTCCCGGTCGCCGTGTGCTGGTCGACGGCGCGGGTGAGACCGAAGTCCGCGACCGTCACCCGGCCGCTGCCGGCGATCAGCACGTTCTCCGGCTTCACGTCACGGTGCACCAGCCCCGCCCGGTGGGCCGCCGCGAGCCCGTCGAGAACCGGCTCCAGCAGCGCCAGCGCCTCGCCCGGGGGGAGAGCGCCGCGCCGGCGCAGGAGGTCGCGCAGCGTCGAGCCCGCCACGTGCTCCATGACCAGGTAGGGCACCCCGTCCGGGGCATGGCCCTGGTCGAGCACGGAGACGACGTGCGGGTGGGACAGCCGCGCCGCGGCCCGGGCCTCCCGTACGAACCGGTCCGCGGCGGCCGGGTCCTCCGCCAGGTGGGCGTGCATGAGCTTGACCGCCACGACGCGCTGCAGGCGCGTGTCCACCGCCCGGTACACGGTGGCGGTGCCGCCGCGGGCGATGCGCGGACCCAGCTCGTAGCGGCCCTCGAGGAGGGTCCCGGTCAGGTGGTCGGGGAGCGCGTGCTGCACGGGCTCAGCCTAGGGCGGGGCGCTGTGCGCTGCCTGGGTCGGAGGTCACGGACCGAACCGCTTGCGGTGGGACTTGACGTTCTTGACGTACTGCTTGGTGTCGTCGTACATCCCGTACTTCTTCACCCCGTGCAGGCCCTGGTAGTACGCGGCGATGGCCACGTCGGTGCTGGGCGCCGAGCGGCCCAGCTGCCGGATGATGGCCACGCCGGCGGTGACGTTGTCCTGCGGGTCCAGCAGGTCGAGCTCCCGGCCCACGAGGCCCGAGGCCCAGTCCCCGGCGTCCGGGATGACCTGCATGGTGCCCACGGCGTCCGCGGGGGAGACGGCCCGGTGGTCGAAGCCCGACTCCTGATAGGCGTGCGCCAGGGCGAGGGCCGGGTCCACGCCCATCTGCACGGCGGTGTCGTGGACCAGCCTGCGCATCTCCTCCCGGGACGGTGCCGGGCGTGCGGTGAGCTGCTCGTGGTGGCGGTTGGCGGAGTCCACCACACTGTCCTCGTAGGTGCGGCCCAGGAAGCTGTCGCCGACGGCGCGCTCGGGCCGGGGCTCCTCGGCCGGCTCCGGGGCCGCTGCGGTCCGCACGGTGGCGGAGGCCGGCGCGGCGACCGACAGCCGCTGTCCCGGGCGCAGCAGGGAGTTCACCGTGAGGTCGTTGGCCTCGAGGAGCGACTGGACCGACACCCCGCGCGCCTGCGAGATGCTCCACAGCGAGTCGCCGGAGCGCACGACGTGGTCCGTGCGGGGCGGATCCTCCGCCGGGGGGGCGGTCTCCTTCGAGGCGCCGGCGGCAGGGGCTTCGCCGCCGGAGAGGCGCAGCTTCTGCCCGGGCATCAGCAGCGCCGCGCCCGAGAGGTCGTTCCACCGCATGAGCTCGTCCACGGCGACGCCGTGGCGCTGGGCGACCGCCCACAGGGAGTCCCCTGGGGACACGGTGTGCTCCGGGGACTTCGCCGTCTTCTGGCCGACGAGCAGAGGCGCCGCGGTCACCTGGGCCGTCTGCGCGGGGGCGGCGTGGGCCACGGTGCCCCCGCCCAGGGCGGCCAGGGCGGCGACGGCCGTGACCGCCGAGCCCGTGCGGGCCCGGCGGGCCCAGCCGGAGGAGCGGTCGTCCTGCGCGCCGGGGGACTCGGCGGCGGTGCGGTGCGGTGCGTCGTTCGGGTCGGTCGTGTCGCTGTCGGGGGGAAACGGCATGAAGGGGCTCTCTGACGCTGATCGGGGAAGGTGCGGAGTTCTCAGCCGGCTCCGCGGGTCGAGCATACCGTGGCGGGACCGCGTGGCACGGGCACCGGCGGACGTGGCACTCTGGGGGCGTGAAGAACACATCCGGAATCAGCACCGAGGAGTTCGACCGCCTGGACGGTCTCGTCCAGGAGTGGTTGCCCCTGCCCGACGTCGCTGAGCAGCTCGGCCTCGTGGTCACCCGCGTCCACGGACTCGTCGACGACGGGACGCTCCTCGCCGTCCGCAACCCGCACGACAGCATCCGCCGGGTGCCGGCCGCGTTCCTCCTGGACGGTGCCGTGGTCGACTCGCTGAAGGGCACGGTGGCGGTCCTGCGGGACTCCGGCTTCACCGACGCCGAGGCGATCACGTGGCTGTTCACCGAGGACGAGTCCCTGCCGGGGCGTCCCGTCGACGCGCTGCGGGACGGGCGCAAGACGGAGATCCGCCGCCGGGCGCAGGCCCTGGCCTGGTGACCCGCTCCTGACCGGCGCGCCGGGCTCAGGAGGAGCGGCGGACCGCGGCCGTCGCGAGACCGCGCAGCGCGGCCATGGGCACGGCGTCGGCCCCGAGCCGGTCCAGCGCCGTGAACGCCTCCCGGCTGAGCCCGTCGATGAGCGCCTCCGTGGAGCCCAGGGCGCCGCACGCCGTGATGAGCGCACGGAGCTCCTCGACGTCCTCCTCCGTCAGGTCCGGCCTGCCCAGGGCCGCCTCGAGCCGCGCGATCTGGGCCTCGCTGCCGCGCGTGCGGACGTAGCCGACGAGCACCGTCCGCTTGCCCTCGCGCAGGTCGTCCCCGGCGGGCTTGCCCGTGGCCGCCGGGTCGCCGAACACGCCCAGGACGTCGTCGCGCAACTGGAACGCCTCGCCCAGGGGCAGCGCGAACGCGGAGCAGCGCTCCAGCACCGGCTCCGGCGCCCCGGCCAGGGCGGCGCCGAGCACCACGGGGTGCTCCACGGAGTACTTCGCCGACTTGTACCGGATGACGTCCAGGGCCCGCTGCACCGCTCCGTCGCGGTCCTGGCCCCCGCCGGCGACCTCGCCCTGCACGTCGAGGTACTGCCCGGCCATCACCTCCGAGCGCATGAGGTCGAAGACCGCGCGTGCACGGTGGCCGCCGTGCGCCGTGGTGGAGGCCGCGGTGAAGAGCTGCTCGCTCCAGGACAGGCACAGGTCTCCGGAGAGGATCGCGGCGGCGACGCCGAAGGCGGCGCCGTCCAGGGCCCAGCCCCCCGTCGCGTGCACGGACTCGAACCGGCGGTGCACGCTGGGGGCGCCCCGGCGGGTGTCGGATCGGTCGATGACGTCGTCGTGGATGAGCGCGGCGGACTGGAAGAGCTCGAGCGCCGCACCGGCCCGGACCACGGCCGGGTCCTCCGGATCACCGCCCGCCGCCCGCCAGCCCCAGTAGCACAGCCGAGCGCGGAGCCGCTTGCCGCCGGCGGAGAGGGCGGCGACGGCGTCCAGCAGCGGGAGGGCGTCCGCCGAGATCCCGCCCAGGACCGTCCGCTGCCGCCCGAAGAACTCCTCCAGCTCCTCGTGCAGCCGGGCCACGAACCGCTCGTCCTCGGCGCGGAAGGCGTCCTCGGGGCGGGCCCGGGGCGCGGTGCCGGAGGACGCGTCGGGGTGATGCGGGAGCGGCGGGCACGTCATGGGTGGCTGGACCTCGGTCTCGGGGCGGTGGCGGACTGCTCCTGGCGGCCGTCCGCGATGTCCGGCCCAGCCTATCGAAGGCCCGCCGGACGGGCCGCGGGAGCGGTGCCCGGGCGGGTGCCCGCACGGCGGCCGGGATGTCCGCGCCGAGGGCTATGCTGTGCCGGACCCGGGAGGAGGACACGGTGAACGAGACGCCGAAGGACCGGCTGGAACGCTGGCGGGCGTGCGCCGTCCTGCACGTCGACATGGACATGTTCTACGTCGGCGTGGAGCTGCTCGCGGCCCCGCAGCTGCGGGGCCGGCCCGTCATCGTGGCGGGGTCGGGGAACCGTTCCGTCGTCCTCTCCGCCTCCTACGAGGCCCGGGAGTACGGCGTCCGCTCCGGCATGCCTCTGGGCCGGGCCCGGGCGATGTGTCCCCGGGCCGTCCTGCTCGAGCCCCACCGCGACGCCTACGAGGCCTATTCCCGCCGGGTCATGGCGATGTTCTGGGAGATCACCGACCGGGTGGAGCAGATCAGCGTGGACGAGGCCTTCCTCGACGTCGCCGGAGCAGTCCGGCGGCTCGGCCCCCCGGTGGGGATCGCCCGCGGCCTGCGCGCCCGCGTGCGGGACGAGCTGGGGCTCACCGCCTCCGTGGGGATCGGCGCCAACAAGACCGTCGCGAAGATCGCCTCGACCCGCTCCAAACCGGACGGGCTCCTGCTCGTCCAGCCCGAGGACACCGTCGCCTTCCTGGCAGAGCTGCCGGTCTCGGCGCTGTGGGGCGTCGGGGGGCGCACGGCCGCGACGCTCACCGGCGCGGGTCTCCGGAGCGTCGGGGACCTCGCGGCCGCCCCGGTGCCCCTGCTGACCCGGCTGGTCGGCCGGGCCGCCGGCCACCACCTGCACGAGCTCGCCAACGGGCGCGACCCCCGTCCGGTCGAGCCGGTCCGGGAGGAGAAGAGCGTGGGCGCGGAGGAGACCTTCGCCCGGGACGTCTCGGACGACCGGGTGCTGCACGAGACCCTGCTGCGGCTGAGCCACCGGACCGCCTCACGGCTGCGCCGCCAGGGACTGCGCGCCCGCCGGGTGGGGCTCAAGGTGCGCTACGCGGACTTCACGACCATCACCCGCTCACGGACGCTGCAGCACCCCTTCACCTCGGCCCACGACCTGCTCGAGCACGGCACGGGCCTGCTCGAGGAGCTCGGGAGCCGCCCCCAGCCGGTCCGCCTCATCGGGGTCCGGGCCGAGGGGCTGGAGCCCGCCACGGAGGCCCTGCAGCTGAGCCTGGACGGCCGCGAGGAGGAATGGGGGGCCGCCGAGCAGGCCATGGACCGGGTGCACGCCCGCTTCGGCGCCGAACGCCTCGGACCCGCCCGCCTCCTGCCGCCCGCACCACGGAATCCGGAAGGCAATTCGGAGGCTGTTGACAGCCGTGTGCGCGGTGCCAAATCAGCACCCGACGGTCTATCCTGGTAGGAGGCGGCGCCGGAACAGCCGGGGAATCCGCACCCGAAGGATGAGGAGGCATACCGTGCCACTGTCCGAGCACGAGCAACAGCTCCTGGCCCAGCTGGAGAAGCAGCTCCACGCGGACGACCCGAGGTTCGTGACGAGCATGGGTTCCCGTGCCGTCAGGGGAGCTTCCACCCGCAACATCGTCCTCGGGATCGTGATCGCCGTCGTCGGTCTGCTCGTCCTCCTGGGCGGGGTGGTCATCGACTCCATCCTGGTGGGGGTCCTGGGTTTCGTCGTGATGGGCGCAGGCGTCTACGTCGCCACGATGCGCTCCGGCAAGCCGCGCCCCGGTGGCGAGTCCGGCAAGGGGGGTCCGCCCCGCCGCTCGTCGCCCTTCCTGCAGAACCTCGAGGAGCGCTGGGACCAGCGCAACTCCGGGGGCCAGTCCTCCTGACCGCACTCCTCCGGGCGCGGAGCCGCACGTAGGGCGCCGCCCGGGCCGACCGCTCCACCAGGTCCCCCCACCGCCCACCACCGTGCCGCCGCCCAGGGGCGCGGTGCCCGACCAGCTCCCCGGTACGCTGCCGGGGAGTTTTTTGGTGCCCGGCGAGCGACGCGCGGACCGATCCTCCACTGTCCTCCCCGCCGCCCTCCCCGCCGCCCTCCACGACGCTCCACGTCGCCCTCCACCGCGTCCGTTCCGTGGCACCGCGCCGCCCCGCCGGCGCCCAGCACCGTCTCCCGGGACGGCGCTCCACGCCGTCCTCCACGACGCTCCACCGGTACGCCACCCCGCCCACCTGGGGCGACGCCGTTCGAGGTGTCCTCGCGCCGCGCCACGCCGGGGCGCACGGGCCCCGCGTTCGTTGACCGGGGAGTGAAGTGGAGTAAAGTGGGGCGAAGAGATGGATCTGGGAGAACTCTCGGGCTGGAGAGGCGGTGAGCATGTTTCTCGGAACGTACTCACCCCGTCTCGACGAGAAGGGCCGCTTGATCCTGCCGGCGAAGTACCGGGAGGAGCTGGCGGAGGGACTCGTCCTGACCCGTGGTCAGGAACGGTGCCTCTACGTGTTCAGCGTCCGCGAGTTCGAGCGGGTCCACGAGCAGCTGAGGGCGGCGCCACTGTCCTCGAAGCAGGCCAGGGACTACATCCGGGTCTTTCTCTCGGGCGCCTCGGACGAGGTCCCGGACAAGCAGGGCCGAGTCACCATACCGCCGCCGCTGCGGGACTACGCCGGGCTGGGCCGGGAGCTCGCCGTCATCGGCGCGGGCACCCGGGCGGAGATCTGGGACGCCCAGGCGTGGAACGACTACCTGAACGAGAAGGAGGCCGTCTTCTCCGACACCGAGGAGGAAGTGGTGCCCGGGCTCTTCTGAGCGCAGGGCAGCCGAGATCACCCGCGGAGCACGCGGAGCCGCTTCCCGGATGAGATCTCCAGCCGCACAGCCGTCACCGTCCTGGCTCACCTTCCCCTGAGCCAGGCCGGATTCGAGGGACGGCCAGCGGATGGGGTTCTGATCCTGGAAGGCCCGCCGCCGCACCACGGCGTCGACCCGGCGCCGGCCACCGAAGACCGATCCACCGTCGACCGCCGAAGAGAGGGCCCATGGCGCAACGCCCAGCCGAGCAGCTCCACGTTCCCGTGCTGCTCGAGCGGTGCCTCGACCTGATGGCTCCCGCGCTCGGCGAGGACGGCGCCGTGGCGGTGGACGCGACGATGGGCATGGGCGGTCACTCCGAGGCGCTGCTGCGGCGCTTCCCCGGCCTGCACCTCGTGGCCATCGACCGGGACCCGCAGGCGCACGCTCTGGCGGGCGCACGGCTGGCCCCCTTCGGGGACCGCTTCCACCCCGTGCACACGACGTACGACCGGATCCCCGAGGCCCTCGACCGGCACGGGTTCGACCACGCGGACGCCGTGCTCTTCGACCTCGGGGTCTCGTCCCTGCAGCTCGACGAGCGCGAGCGCGGCTTCGCCTACTCCTACGACGCCCCCCTCGACATGCGCATGGACGCCACGGCGCCCGTCACGGCCCAGGACGTGGTCAACGACTACAGCGAGGCGGACCTGCGCCGGATCCTGCGGGACTGGGGCGAGGAGCGCTTCGCCGGCCGCATCGCCCGCGCGATCGTGGAGCACCGGGCCAGGACCCCGCTGCGGACCACGGGGGAGCTCGTCGAGGTCGTCCGCGGGGCCGTGCCGCAGGGAGCCCAGCACCGCAAGGGGCACCCGGCGAAGCAGACGTTCCAGGCGTTGCGGATCGAGGTCAACGAGGAGCTCGACGTCCTGCGCCGGGCGATCCCGGCCGCACTGGACGCCGTGCCCGTCGGCGGCCGCGTCGTGGCCATGAGCTACCACTCCCTGGAGGACCGGATCGTCAAGCAGGCCTTCGCCCGGGGAGCCACCTCGACGGCGCCGAAGGGGTTCCCCGTGGAGCTCGACCAGCACAAGCCGACCCTGCGGGTGCTGACCCGCGGGACGGAGACCCCCACCCCCGGGGAGGTCGACGAGAACCCCCGGGCCGCCTCCGCGCGACTGCGCGCGGTGGAGCGCATCAGACAGCACACTCCCCCCACAGCACAGAACGCGCAGAGGTACACGGCATGAGCGGAACCGGACTCCAGCGACGCCCCGCACGGACGGATTCCTCGCGGACGGGCATCGGTGCCTGGGCCGGGCGGCGCGGGCAGCGCCCGCCGGTGGAGGGCAGCTCCGCCCGCCAGCTGAGCAGCCCCGCACCGCACGCCGAGGAGCCGGCCGGCTCCACCCGGGCCCCGCTGTCCGTGGTCCCGGGCCGGGCGCGACGGCAGCGGTTCTCCACCGTGCTGCTCAGCCTGGTCGCCCTCGTGGTCGCACTGGCCTCCATCCTGGTCCTCAACATCCAGATCTCCGGCGGCCAGTACCGGCTCGTGGAGCTGCGCGCCCAGGAGCAGGCCCTCAGTCAGCAGAACGAGGCGCTCACCCAGGACCTCGAGTTCTACAACGCCCCGCAGAACCTCGCGGTGATGGCCACGGACCTCGGCATGGTCCCCGCGCAGGACTCGGGCACGATCGATCTCACGAACGGGACCGTCGAGGGCGATCCGCTCCCGGCGCAGCCCCAGGAGGACCACGAGATCCTGGTCGAGCACGCCCACCAGACCGGCTCGGAGGCAGCGGACCGCGCCGCCCAGCGCGCCGACGACCGCGATCGGGAGAAGGCGGAGCAGGAGCGCGAGGACGCCGAGCGCCGGGCCCGCGAGGACGCGGCGCCGGCGGGCGACGCGGGGGCGGACGGCGGTTCCCTCCCCGCCCCGCCGCAGCGCACGCCCGGGGAGTGACCCGGACGCCGGCCCCCGCACCCGCCGGCAGCAGCAACCCGGACATCCCCCAGTCCCAACCAGGAACGAGGCAGACACGTGGCACGCGCACGCTCGACGTCCACCGGTGACGCCCCCGGCGCCCGCGGCATCGGCCGCAGCCACATCGGCGTCGTCCTCGTCCTCGGCCTGCTGGTGGTCCTCGGGCTCCGCCTCATGTGGGTGCAGGGCTTCGACGTCGCCGGCCGCGCCGAGGCCGCCGCGGCGGAGCGGTCCCGCACCGAGGTGGTCCCCGCGCTGCGCGGGGAGATCCGGGACACCCACGGCAACGTCCTCGCCCGCACGCTGCAGCGCTACGACGTCACGGTCGACCAGTCCCTCGTGCGCGAGTTCGCGCGACCGCTGGCCGACGGCACCACCGAGACCGTGACGCCCACGCAGGCGGTGTACCAGCTCGCCGACGCCCTCGAGCTCGAGGACACCGAGGTCAAGGACGCCCTCGACGGCGACAAGCAGTTCGAGTACGTGGCCCGCGGGGTGACGCCCGAGCAGTGGAACACCGTGCGCGAGCTCGGCCTGCCCTACGTGTACGGGCAGCCCTCCTCCGACCGCATCTACCCCCACGGGCCGGTGGCCGGCAGCGTGGTCGGCTTCATGGGCGGGGACGACGAGGCGCTCGGCGGGATCGAGCAGACCCAGGACGGGTTGCTGCGCGGTACGGACGGGAGCCGGACCTTCGAGATCAGCGCCGACGGCGTGCGGATCCCGGTGGCGCCGCAGGAGGAGAGCCCCGTGGAGGACGGCTCCTCGGTGCAGCTGTCGATCGACAGCGACGTCCAGTTCTTCGCCCAGCAGGCCGTCATGGAACGCGCCGAGGAGCTCGACGCCGAGTGGGGCACGGCCGTGGTGATGCGGATCGAGGACGGCGCGGTGCTGGCGCTGGCCGACTCCTCGACGGTGGACCCCAACGACATCGGGGCGGCGGACCCGCAGGACCTCGGCGTGCGCTCCGTGCAGAACGCCGTGGAGCCCGGCTCCACCCAGAAGATCCTCACCGCGGCCGCCGCCGTGGAGGAGGGCGTGGCGACGCCGCGCACGGAGATCACCGTGCCCCCGTTCCTGGAGATCGAGGGGCAGAAGATCACCGACGCCTTCGACCACGGCGAGCAGCAGCGCACGTTCGCCGGGATCATCGCCGACTCGATGAACACGGGCACCGTCCTCGTCGGCGGCAAGCTCTCCCCGGAGCAGCGCCACGAGTGGATGCAGCGCTTCGGCGTGGGCGAGACCACGGGGATCGAGCTGCCGGGGGAGTCGCCCGGCATCCTCACGAGCGCGGACCAGTGGGACGTGCGCCAGCAGTACACCGTGCTCTTCGGCCAGGGCGTCGCCCAGACCCCGTTGCGCACCGCCACGATCTTCCAGGCCATCGGCAACGGCGGGGTCCAGGTGGAGCCCCGTGTCGTCGAGTCCGTCATCGCCCCCGACGGCACCCGCACCCCGGTGGAGCGGCCCGAGGGCGAGCGGGTCGTCTCCGAGGAGACGGCGCAGCAGGTGCTCGACATGATGGAGGTCACCGTCACCCAGGGCGGCGCCAAGGAGGCCGCCGTGGAGGGCTACCGCGTGGGCGGCAAGACCGGCACCGCCGAGGCGCCCAGCCCCGAGGGCGGCTACGACGGCTACACCACCTCCTTCGTGGGCGTCGCCCCCGTCGAGGACCCCCAGTACCTCGTGGCGGTCACGCTCCAGCGGCCCGAGGGCGACGTCCGCACGATCGGCACCACCCCCACCTTCAGCAAGATCATGGGACAGGTGCTTCGCCACTACGACGTCCCGCCCTCGACGACCGAGCCCGTGGAGATCCCGCTGCGCACGGACGAACCGGAGGAGGACGAGGCCGAGGAGACGGCGCCGGTGGACACCCCGCCGGGCGTCGAGGCACCGGAGGACAGCGGCGCCGCGGACGGCACCACGCGGGAGGACACGGCCGACGCCGACGCCGGACCCGGGGCCGCCGCGGCCGACGCCGACGCCCCCGCCACGTCCCGGCGGGCCGACGAGGGCGACTAGACTTCCATATCGCTGTGCCCGGCCACCCCCGGGTCCGCACCCCCCGCTCCCGGCGGACCACCCGACCGCCGACCAGACCACGAAGGACGTTGATGGACGCGACAGCCCAGCAGGGACACGACGCGCAGACGATGCGCCCCGCCCGGACCCGCCCGCTGAGCCTCGCCGAGACCGCCCGGCTCGCCGGCGGGACGGCGCCGTCCCGGGCCGTGGACGTCACCGGCATCTCCCTGGACTCCCGCCAGCTGCGTCCCGGCGACCTCTACGCGGCCCTGCCCGGCGCCCGCACCCACGGCGCCCGGTTCGCCGCGGCCGCCGAGCGCTCGGGCGCCGCCGCGGTGCTCACCGACGCCGAGGGCGCCGGGATCCTCCGGCACGCCGGCATCCGGCTGCCCGTGGTCGAGGCCCCGGACCCCCGCCGGTGCGTGGGCGCGATCGCCGCGCGCGTCTACGGCACCCGGCCGGAGGACGGGACCGCCCCGGCACTGTTCGCGGTGACCGGCACCAACGGCAAGACGACCACGACCTACTTCACCAACTCGGTGCTCCGCGCCCTCGGCCGGCGCACGGGTCTGATCGGGACCATCGAGATCCTCGCCGGCGACGAGTCGATCCCCTCCCGGCTCACCACCCCGGAGGCTCCGCACGTGCACGCGCTGCTCGCGCTCATGCGCGAGCGCGGCATCACGGCGGCGTCCATGGAGGTCTCCTCCCACGCCCTGGAGTTCCACCGGGTGGACGGGGTCCGCTTCGACGTCGCCGGGTTCACGAACCTGACCCAGGACCACCTCGACCTGCACGGGTCGATGGAGGAGTACTTCGCGGTCAAGGCCCAGCTGTTCACCCCGGAGCGGACCCGCCGGGCCGTGGTGCTGGTCCAGGACGAGGACGACGTCTGGGGCCTGCGGATGGCCGGGCACGCCCGGGAGCAGCTCGGCACGGACCTGGTGGACACGATCGCCCTGCGCGGCGGCGTGCCCGGGGACCGGGACTCCGGACCGGGCCGGCACGGCGCGGACTGGACCCTGACCAGCATGACCCGCCGCGGGATCGGCCACGGCTTCGCGCTGCGGCACCGGGACGGCCGGACGCTGCGCGTGTCCACCGCCCTGCCCGGCGACTTCAACGTGGCCAACGCCGCGCTCGCCGTGGTCATGGTCGTGGCCTCCGGCATCGACGTCGCCGACGTGCAGCGCGTCCTCGACGAGGCGGACCCCCTCACCACGGACGTGCCCGGGCGGATGCAGCTGATCGGCACGCAGCCGACCGCCGTCGTCGACTTCGCGCACAACCCGGACGCCCTGCGCCGTGCGCTCGCCGCCGTGGAACCGCCCGACGGGGACGGCCGCGTCATCGTGGTCTTCGGCGCCACGGGCGAGCGGGACCGGTCCAAGCGCCCGATCATGGGCGAGATCGCCGCCCGCCACGCCGACGTCGTGATCGTCACCGACGACGACCCGCACGACGAGGAGCCCGGCGGGATCCGCGCCGAGGTCGCCGCCGGCGCGCTCGCGGCCCGCGACGCCGGGGCCAGGGCCCAGGAGGTGCTCGTGCTCGAGCCCCGGACCGTGGCCATCCGCGCCGCGGTGGCCATGGCGAGGCCGGCCGACTCCGTGCTCGTGGCCGGTCGCGGCCACGAGACGGTCCAGGAGATCCGGGGCGTGGACCACCCGTTGGACGACAGGGAAGAGCTGCGGGCCGCGCTGGCCGAGGGGCAGCAGGACCGTTGGGAGAACCGATGATCGACGTCACCGCCGCACAGCTCGCGCAGATCACGGGCGGACGACCCGTCGGCGCCGCCGCCGAGGCGTCCGTCGTCCACCACGTCGCCACCGACTCCCGCGAGGCCCGCCCCGGGACCCTGTTCGTCGCCAAGCCGGGCGAGGTCACCGACGGCCACGAGCACGTGGGCGCCGCCTTCGCCGCCGGCGCCGTGCTCGCCCTCGTCGAGCGCGAGGTCGCCGACGCCGCGGGCGTCACCTACCCGGGCGTGCTCGTCCCCGACGTGGTCGAGGCGATGGGCCGGCTCGCCGCCTGGGTCGTGACCCAGCTGCGCGCCGACCACGAGGTGAAGGTCATCGCCGTCACCGGCTCCGTCGGCAAGACCACCACCAAGGACCTCCTGCGGGGCATCTTCGCCGCGGAGGGCCCCACGGTCGCGCCGCGCGGCTCGTACAACGGAGAGGTCGGCGTGCCGCTGACCGTCTTCGAGGCCGGGCCGGGCACCCGGTTCCTCATCATCGAGATGGGCGCCACCAGGATCGGCAACATCGACTACCTGTGCCGGATGGTCCGCCCCGACGTCGGGGTGGTGCTGTGCGTCGGCTCGGCCCACGCCGGCGAGTTCGGCGGGGTCGCCAACATCGCCCGCGCCAAGGGCGAGCTCGTCGAGTCCCTGCGGGCCGACGGCGTGGCGGTCCTCAACGACGACGACGTCCTGGTCCGCCAGATGCACCGCCGCACCGCCGCGCCGGTGCTGTTCTTCGGGGAGTCCCCGGCGAACGCGCTGCCCGACGTCCCGGCCGCCCGGGTGCACGCCTCCGGGATCCGGCTCGGCCCCGGCGGCAACCCGGAGTTCCGACTGCACTTCCCCGACGGCTCCGAGCACGGGATCGTCTCCCGGCTCATCGGGGCGCACCACGTCTCCAACCTGCTCGCGGCCGCGTCGGCGGCCTTCGTGGCAGGGGTCGCCCCCGAGCGGATCGCGGCCTCGCTCAACGCCCAGGGCGCCGTGAGCCGGTGGCGGATGGAGCGCACCGAACGGGCCGACGGGGTGACGGTGATCAACGACGCCTACAACGCCAACCCCCAGTCGATGCGCGCCGCGCTGCAGACCCTGGCCCAGCTGGGCCGCGGCTCCGGCGGTTCCGCGCCCCGCCGCACGTGGGCGGTGCTCGGCGGCATGCTCGAGCTCGGCGACAGCACGGTGGAGGAGCACGACGCCCTGGGCCGCATGGTCGTGCGGCTGAACATCTCCAAGCTCATCGCGGTCGGCGACCTCGCCCGGCCGGTGTACGACGCCGCCCAGCTGGAGGGCTCGTGGGGCAACGAGGCCACCTGGGCGGCGACCCCGGAGGACGCCGAGGAGATCCTGCGCCAGGAGCTCGCACCCGGTGACGTCGTGCTCTTCAAGTCCTCCAACGCCGTCGGCCTGGCGGTCCTGGGGGACCGGGTGGCGTCCGAGGCGGGGGACCGCTCCGGCGGACCGGCCCCGGGCAACGACGCCCCGGCGCACGGCGACCACTGGCTCTCGGCCGGCCCCTACGTCAACGCCTCCCTCGACCCGAGCGGAAGGCCCACCACCCCGGGCCCCTCCGCCGAGGGGAACGAGCCGGCATGATCCAGATCCTCATGGCGGCCGGCTTCGCGCTGGTGCTCTCCCTCTTCGGCACCCCGGCCTTCATCAAGTTCCTCGCCCGGCGCGGCTACGGCCAGTTCATCCGGGACGACGGGCCCACCAGCCACCACACCAAGCGCGGGACGCCCACCATGGGCGGGGTGGCGATCCTGGGCTCCGTGGTGGTCGCCTACGCGCTGACGCACCTGATCTCCGGGATCCTGTGGCCGGCCTACGGGGGAATCACCCTCTCCGGGCTCTCCGCGCTGCTGCTGATGCTGGGCATGGGGTTCGTCGGCTTCATCGACGACTACAAGAAGATCGCCAAGAAGCAGAACCTCGGGCTCAGCGCCGTGGGCAAGATCGTACTCCAGGGCCTCATCGGCACCGCGTTCGCGCTGCTCGTGCTGCTCGTGCCCGGCCCGCAGGGCACCACTCCCGCGTCCTCCGCGATCTCCGTGACCCGGGACACCTCCCTCGACCTCGCGTTCGCGGGCACCGTGGTCGGGGCCGTGCTCTTCGTGATCTGGGTGAACCTGATCGCGACCGCCACGACGAACGCCGTGAACCTCACCGACGGCCTCGACGGCCTCGCCACCGGCGCGTCCATCCTCGTGTTCAGCGGCTACCTGCTGATCGCCATGTGGCAGAACACCCACCTGTGCGGATCCGTGGCCCAAGGGGTCTGCTACGAGGTGCGCGACGCCGCCGACCTCGCCCTCACCGCCGCCGCCCTGGTCGGGGCCCTCGTGGGCTTCCTGTGGTGGAACACCTCCCCGGCGAAGATCTTCATGGGCGACACGGGCTCCCTCGGGCTCGGCGGCGCGCTCGCCGCGTTCGCGGTGCTGACCCGCACCGAGCTGCTGCTCGTGCTCATCGCCGGGCTGTTCGTGGTCATCACGGTCTCCGTCATCCTGCAGGTCGGCTACTTCAAGCTCTCCGGCGGCCGGCGCATCTTCAAGATGGCGCCGCTGCAGCACCACTTCGAGCTCAAGGGCTGGAACGAGGTGACCATCGTGGTCCGCTTCTGGATCATCGCCGGGCTGTTCGTCGCGGCCGCGCTCGGCGTCTTCTACGGCGACTGGCTGCTCTCCCACGGAGGAATGATCCAATGATCCACGCGAGCAACGACAACCCCGTCCTGGACCGGCCGCGCCTGGCGGGGCTCACCACGTGGGACGCCGACTGGTCCGGACTGCGCGTGGTCGTGGCCGGGATCGGGCTCTCGGGCTTCGCCGCCGCGGACACCCTGATCGAGCTGGGCGCCCGCGTCGTCGTCGTCGACGGGGCCGACACCCCGGAGACCCGGGCGAAGGCCGACACCCTGCGGATCGTGGGCGCCGCCGACGTCCTGCTGGGGGAGAGCTCCCAGGAGGCCGTGCCCGACGTCGAGGGCGCCCGCCCCGAGCTGGTGGTCACCTCACCGGGGCTGCGCCCCGACCACCCCCTGCTGGCCGCCGCGGCGGCCGAGGGCATCCAGATCTGGGGCGACGTGGAGCTCGCCTGGCGGGTCCGCGAGCGCGCCGGGCGCAAAACCGCCGAGTGGGTGTGCATCACCGGCACCAACGGCAAGACCACCGCGGTCGGGATGACCGCGTCGATGCTGCGGGCCGCCGGGCTCACCGCGGCCGCCGTCGGCAACGTGGGCACCCCCATCCTGGACGCGCTGCGCGATCCCGTCGAGCACGACGTGCTCGCCGTGGAGCTGTCCAGCTTCCAGCTGCACTGGACGTCCTCGATGTCGCCGCTGGCGTCGGTGGTGCTCAACGTGGCCGAGGACCACGTGGACTGGCACGGCGGCTACGAGAACTACGTGGCGGACAAGTCCCGGATCTACGAGAACACCCGGGTGGCCTGCGTCTACAACGCCCAGCAGGCCGAGACCGTGCGCATGGTCGAGGAGGCCGACGTCGTCGAGGGCTGCCGCGCGGTGGGCTTCACCCTCGAGACCCCCGACGTCAGCATGCTCGGTGTCGTGGAGGACCTGCTCGTGGACCGGGCCTTCCTCGACGACCGCCGCGGCTCCGCGCTCGAGCTCGCCGCGATCACCGACACCGGCCCCCTCCCCACCCCCCACGGCGTGGCCAACGCCCTGGCCGCCGCGGCACTGGCCCGGGCGGCCGGTGCCCCGCCGGAGGCCGTGCGGGACGGGCTGCGCGCCTGGGAGCCCGGCGACCACCGGATCCAGGCCGTCGCCACGACGCACGGGGTGCTGTGGATCAACGACTCCAAGGCCACCAACCCGCACGCGGCCGACGCGGCCCTGTCCGCGTTCGACCCCGTGGTGTGGATCGCCGGCGGCCTGTCCAAGGGCGTCTCCTACGACCGGCTCGTCGCCCGGCACGCCGGCCGGCTGCGCACCGTGGTGCTCATCGGCACGGACAACGACTCCCTGCTGGCCGCGCTCGCCGCGCACGCCCCGCAGGTCCCCGTCCTGCGGACCGCCGAGCGGCCCGGCGCCGGGGCGGGCGACGCCGTGATGGGCGAGGCCGTCCGGCTCGCCCACGAGGTCGCGCAGCAGGGCGACACGGTGCTGATGGCTCCGGCGTCCGCCTCGATGGACCAGTTCACCTCCTACGCCCACCGCGGGGACGCGTTCATCCGGGAGGTCACCGACCTCGTGGGACGGCTGTCGTGACCACGGTGCGGGAGCGGGCGGGGCTCGCGCAGACGGCCCGCGGCTCCCTGGGCGGGGCGCGCCGCTTCTGGCGGGCCCTGGTGGACGGCCCGCTCATCCACTCCTACTACGCGCTGGCCGGTTCCGTGCTGCTGCTCACGGCCATCGGCATCATGATGGTGCTCTCCGCCTCGGCGGTGGAGTCCATCTCGGCGCAGGAGTCCGCGTACTCGTACTTCGTCAAGCAGGCCACCTTCGGGGGGCTCGGCGTGCTCCTGATGTTCGCCCTGTCCTTCGTGCCCACCGCCTGGTACCGCAGGGGCGCCACCGGGCTCCTGGTCCTCGCCGTGCTGCTGCTGATGCTCGTCTTCACCCCGCTCGGGCAGGAGATCAACGGCAACCGGAACTGGATCGTGGTGGGCGGGCAGTCCTTCCAGCCGTCCGAGGCCGCCAAGCTCGCCGTCGCCCTCTGGCTGGCGATGGTCCTGGCCCGGCAGGGCGACGCCGTGCGGGACTGGCGCCAGGCCCTCTGGCCCTCGGGCCTGGGCATCGGGGTCCCCGCCCTGATGATCGTGCTCGGCGACGACGTGGGCACGGCCCTCGTCTTCGTCCTGATCTACGCGGCCGCCCTGTTCTTCGCCGGGGCGCCGCTGCGCCTGTTCGTGGTCGCGGCCGCCGGGGCCGCGCTGGCCGGCACGCTGGCCATCGTCACCGCGCCGCACCGCGTGGACCGGATCACCGGCTGGCTCTTCGGCGAGTGCGGGGCCACCGACGCCTGCTACCAGGCCCAGCAGGGGCTCAACGCCCTGGCCTCGGGCGGCTGGTGGGGCGTGGGGCTGGGCCAGTCCCGGCTCAAGTACAACTACGTCCCCGAGGCGCACAACGACTACATCTTCTCGATCATCGGCGAGGAGCTGGGCCTGCTGGGCACGGTGCTGATCCTCGCCCTGTTCGCGGTGATGGCCCTGGCGATGGCCCGCGTGATCCTGCGCGCCCGCAGCAGCTTCGTCCGGATCGCCACCGCCTGCATCGTCACCTGGCTCGTCGGCCAGGCGTTCATCAACATCGGCATGGTCACGGGAGTGCTGCCCGTGATCGGCATCCCCCTCCCGTTCATCAGCTACGGTGGGTCGTCGCTGCTGATGAGCCTCGCGGCCGTCGGCGTGGTGATGTCCTTCACCCGGCTGCCGCGCCGGATCCAGGTCCCCGCCCGCACCCCCCGCCCCCGCACCCCGAACGAGGATCGCGCATGACACCGTCCGAACCCACCACCGGAGCCCCCGCGCCGTCGGTCCTGCTGGCCGGCGGTGGCACCGCCGGGCACGTCAGCCCCCTCCTGGCCGTGGCCGCCGCACTGCGCGAGCAGGCTCCGGAGGCCCGGCTCACGGCGGTGGGCACCGCGTCCGGGATGGAGACGCGGCTCGTCCCGCAGGCCGGCCTCGAGCTCGAGCTCGTCGACCGGGTGCCGCTGCCCCGCCGGCCCTCCGTGGACCTCGTCCGGCTGCCCGGGCGGCTCCTCGGCGCCGTGCGGCAGGCCGGGGAGATCCTGGACCGGGTGCGGCCCGACGTGGTGCTCGGCGTCGGCGGGTACGTCTGCACCCCCGTCTACCTCGCCGCCGCCCGGCGCGGCCTGCCCATCGTGGTCCACGAGGCCAACGCCCGGCCGGGCCTGGCCAACCGGGTCGGCGCGCGCTGGGCCGCGACCGTGGCCACCGCGTTCCCCGGCACCCCCCTGCGCGGAGCCGTGACCGTCGGCATGCCCATGCGCCGGGAGATCTCCCGTCTGGACCGCGCGGCGCTGCGCGCGGAGGCGCGCCGGTCCTTCGGGCTCGACCCGGACCGGCCCACCGTCGTGGTCACCGGCGGCTCCTCGGGAGCACTCGCCATGAACCGGACCGTGGCCGGGGTCGCCGGGGAGGTCGCCGAGCACGGTCACCAGCTGCTCCACGTCACCGGCCGGGGCAAGCAGCTCACCGGGGACGACGGCGCGCTGCTGAGCGCCCCGGGCTACGTGCAGGTCGAGTACGTGGACGGCATGGAGCGCGTCTACGCCGCCGCCGACCTGCTGGTGGCCCGCGCCGGCGCCGCGACCGTCTCGGAGGCGGCGGCCGTCGGCCTGCCCGCCGTGTTCGTCCCGCTGCCGGTCGGCAACGGCGAGCAGGCGCTCAACGCCGCCTCCCTCGTGGCGGCCGGCGCGGCGCAGCTCGTGACCGACGACGCGTTCACCCCCGACTGGTACCGCCGGCACGTCCACCCGCTGCTGGCCGACCCCGACCGGCTCGCGGCGATGGCCGCCGCGAGCCGTGGCCACGGCGTGCGCGACGCCGACACCGTGCTGGCACGGATGATCCTCGAGGAGGCCCCCGGTGGGCGCTGAGCACCAGACCGACCCCGGACTGCTGGGCCGGGTCCACTTCATCGGCATGGGCGGAGCGGGGATGTCCGCCGTCGCGAAGCTCATGCTCGCCCGCGGGGTGCCGGTGAGCGGATCCGACCGGCAGGACTCCCCGGCCCTGCGCCAGCTCCAGGACCTGGGCGCCACCGTGCACGTGGGCCAGCACGCCGGCCACGTCGACGGGGCGCAGACCGTGGTCGTGTCCACCGCGATCCCGCCCGAGGACCCCGAGTACGCCGCCGCCCGGGCCGCGGGGCTGCGCGTGCTCCACCGCTCCGAGGCGCTCGCGGCCGCGATGCACGGCCGTGAGGTCGTGGCCGTGGCCGGCACCCACGGCAAGACGACCACCAGCGCCATGGCCGCGCTCGCGCTGCACGCCGCCGGGCTGGAGCCCTCCTGGGCCATCGGCGCGCACGTGGCCGATCTCGGCTCCAACGCGGCCCTCGGCGCGGGCCGCTGGTTCGTGGCCGAGGCCGACGAGTCGGACGGCTCCTTCCTGGCGTACGGTCCGCGGATCGCCGTGGTCACCAACATCGAGCCCGACCACCTCGACTACTACGCCTCCCGCGAGGCCTTCTTCCGGGCCTTCGACGAGTTCGCCGCGACGCTGCCCGAGGACGGGCTGCTCGTGGCCTGCCAGGACGACGCCGGCTCGCGGGCGCTGGCCGAGCGCCACCGGGCCGCCGGCGGGCGGGTCGTCAGCTACGGCACGGACCCGACCTCCGACGTCCGGGTGCTCCCCGGGGAGGCCGACGGGCTGCGCACCAGCAGCACGCTGCTGCTGGGCGAGGGCGCGGACCGCCGCGAGGAGCGGCTCGAGCTCGCGGTGCCCGGCCGGCACAACGTCCTCAACGCGACCGCCGCCTTCTGCGTGGCCGTCGAGGCCGGTGTCCCGCCCGCGGACGCGGTGCGCGGGCTGGCCGGGTTCCACGGCTCCGCCCGGCGCTTCGACCTGCGGGGCGAGGTGGACGGGATCCGGGTCTTCGACGACTACGCCCACCACCCCACCGAGGTGGTCGCGGCGCTCACGGCGGCCCGCGAGGTCGCGGCCGGGCACCGGGTGATCGCCATCTTCCAGCCGCACCTGTTCTCCCGCACGCGCGAGTTCGCGGCCGAGTTCGCCGACGCCCTCGCCCTGGCCGACGAGGCCCTGGTCATCGACATCTTCGCCGCGCGGGAGCGGCCCGTCGACGGCCTCACGAGCGAGATCGTCACCGACCGCGCCCCCGCCCACGTCCGCTACGTCCCCGACGGGGCCGACGCGGTCGTCCAGGCCGCCCGGGCCGCCAGGCCCGGGGACCTGGTGCTCACGGTGGGCGCCGGGGACGTCACGGCCCTCGGCCCCCGGCTCGTGGACCGTCTCGGAGCCGGCTGATGAGCCGGCACGGTCGCCCGCACCAGCCACGGCTCGGGGACTCCGCCCGGGACGGCGGCGCCGAGGTCCCCGCACCGGCGGACGGGACCGCTCCGGAGCACGCCGCCGGATCGCCCGGCGACTCCGGCCGCCGGCCCGGGAGCACGGATCCCGGCGGAACCACCGCCGCCGGCGGATCCGCACCGCAGGGCGGGCGCGTGCGGGTGAACGACGGCACCAAGGTCACGCCCCTGGCCGACGACGAGGACCTCGAGGAGGTCCCGGCCGCCGGCGGCCGGTTCAGCGCCTGGCGGCGGCACCGGCAGGAGCGGGCCGCCTCCCGCACGCTCACCGCCTCCCGGCTGCCCCCCGAGGACGAGCCCGCACGGGCCGGCTCGACGGCGGTCGGTGCCACGGCCGGGGGCACCGTTGTCGCCTTTCCCGCCTCCGCGGGGGCCCGGCGCCGGCGCCGCCGGATCGCAGCCGTGCTCGGCGTGCTCGCCGCCATGGCCGTGCTCGCCGGCGTCCTGTTTCTCTCCCCGGCGCTGGCCGTCCGGGAGGTCTCGGTGCGCGGCGCCGAGCTGACGGACCCGGCCCGCGTCGAGTCCGCGCTCGAGGACTACCGGGGCGTCCCGCTGACCCGGATCTCCAAGGACGAGGTGCGGGACCGGGTGGGCCGGATCCCGCAGGTCCGCTCCATCGAGGTGCTGCTCGAGCCCCCGCACCACCTCGTGGTGGCGCTGCACGAGCGCGTGCCCGTGGCGGCGATCGAGGACGGGGACGAGTTCGTGGTCGTCGACTCGGAGGGCGTGGCGCTGATGACGGCCGGGTCGGCGGAGGAGGCGGGCGTCCCGGTCGTCACGGGCGGCCGCGACGTGCTCGGGAGCGAGCGCTTCGACGCCATCGCCGCCGTGCTGGCCGCCCTGCCGGAGTCCGTGCTCGCGCAGCTGCGCACCGCCTCGGCCGAGTCCCTGTCCTCGGTCGAGCTGGCCTTCACCGACGGCCGCACGGTCGTCTGGGGGACCGCCGAGGACAGCGAGCTGAAGTCCCAGGTGCTGCGGGAGCTCGTCGAGGCGCGCGGGGCCGGCAGCGGGGTCGAGACCTACGACGTGTCGAGCCCGACCCGTCCCGTGGTGCGCTGACGGACGCGATTCCGCCCTCACCTTCGACCAGAGGTCTATGGTGTGGGCGAAGGACAGCACGACCTGCGGTTTTGGCGAAAAGTGTCGAAAGCGGTATGGCTTGTCGTGCAGGTGCTCCCCGTGGTTGTTAGGCTTGACCTCGACATCGAACCTCCCGGGAGAACAGTTGACGACCTCGGATTCGACCTTCGATCGAAGGTTGAAAATCGACTCACGAACCCGGACCCGAACCATCTCTAGTTAGGTACCCATGGACTCCTCCACCCCCCAGAACTACTTGGCCGTCATCAAGGTCGTCGGAATCGGCGGCGGCGGCGTCAACGCCGTCAACCGGATGATCGAGGAGGGGTTGCGCGGCGTCGAGTTCATCGCGATCAACACCGACGCGCAGGCCCTGCTGATGAGCGACGCCGACGTCAAGCTCGACGTCGGGCGCGAGCTCACACGCGGCCTGGGCGCGGGCGCCAACCCCGACGTCGGGCGCCAGGCGGCGGAGGACCACCACGAGGAGATCGAGGAGGTCCTCAAGGGGGCCGACATGGTCTTCGTGACCGCCGGCGAGGGCGGCGGCACCGGCACCGGTGGCGCCCCCGTGGTCGCCCGCATGGCCCGCTCCCTGGGTGCCCTGACCATCGGCGTCGTCACCCGCCCGTTCACCTTCGAGGGCCGCCGCCGGTCCAACCAGGCGGAGAACGGCATCGAGACGCTGCGCGACGAGGTCGACACCCTCATCGTGATCCCCAACGACCGGCTGCTGTCCATCTCCGACCGCAACGTGTCCATGCTGGACGCCTTCAAGTCCGCGGACCAGGTGCTGCTCTCGGGCGTGCAGGGCATCACCGACCTGATCACCACCCCGGGCCTGATCAACCTCGACTTCGCCGACGTGAAGTCCGTGATGCAGGGCGCCGGCTCGGCGCTCATGGGCATCGGCGCCGCGCAGGGCGAGGACCGTGCCGTGAAGGCCGCCGAGCTCGCCATCGCGTCCCCGCTGCTGGAGGCCTCCATCGACGGCGCCCACGGCGTGCTGCTGTCCATCCAGGGCGGCTCCGACCTCGGCCTGTTCGAGATCAACGAGGCCGCCCGCCTGGTCCAGGAGGTCGCCCACCCCGAGGCGAACATCATCTTCGGCGCGGTCATCGACGACGCCCTGGGAGACCAGGCCCGCGTCACGGTCATCGCCGCGGGCTTCGACTCGGTCAGCCCGGAGACGAACGCCAACAACACCAACGCGGCCGCCCAGCAGGCGGCGACCACGCGCGCGGCCTTCGGCTCCGGCGCCGCTCAGCCCGCCGGCGTGGGCCGCGCCCCGCAGCGCGGCGGCGCCCCGTCCTTCGGCCAGCCCTCGACCTCGCAGCGGTGGGCGCAGCCGGTGCAGAACGACGACGTGCCCGACGACGCCGGTTTCGACGTCGACCTGCCCGCCGAGGCCGAGGCCGGCGCCGGGACGGGCTCCGCGCGCAAGGACTCCCTGGACTTCCCCGACTTCCTGAAGTGAGTTCCGCTCCCGGGGGCGG
>NZ_JBISWK010000056.1:0-10771 GCF_044462205.1 Kocuria rhizosphaericola
CCCCGCCACCGCCGGCCCCGGCGGCGGCACGACGAGGCACGACAGGAGGACCCGGTGTTCTGGTGGCAGGGCGACGTCGGGCAGGGCGTCCGGGTGGCGTTCACGGACCGCGGCGCGGGCAATCTCGCGCTGCACACGGGTGACGACGCGGACGCAGTGCGGTCCCGCCGCGCCGCGCTCGAGCGGTCGATCGGCGTCCCCGGGGGCTCCCTGGTCTTCCTCGAGCAGGTGCACGGCACCGACGTCGCCGACGCGGACCGGGACGACCGGCCGGCCGTGCCGACCGCGGACGCCGCGGTCACGGCGACCGGCGTGCCGCTGGCCGTGATGGTCGCCGACTGCGTGCCCGTGCTCCTCGTGGGGGAGGGCCCGCGGGGTCCGGTCACGGGCGTGGCGCACGCCGGACGCCGCGGCCTGCTCGACGGCGTGCTGGAGCGCACGGTCGAGCAGCTGCGGGCCCGGGGCGCGCGCGGGCTGTCCGCCTGGCTCGGTCCCTCGATCTGCGGGAGCTGCTACGAGGTCCCCGCCGCCATGCGCGAGGAGGCCGTGGCGCGGGTGCCCGCGGTCGCCGCCACGACGTCCTGGGGCACCCCGGCCCTCGACCTCCGCGGCGGGGCCCGGGAGCGGCTGTCCGCCCTCGGGGTGGGCGTCGTCGAGCCGACCGCGGACACCGGCTCCTCCTGCACCCTGGAGAACGAGCAGCTGTCCTCGCACCGGCGGGACCCCGGCTCCGGCCGCATCGTCGGCCTCGTCTGGGGCACCGGTCCCCGCGGGGAGGACGCCGCGTGAGCGCGGACCCGGCCGCCGCCCCCGGCGGGGACGATCCGCGGACCCTGGAGCTCGCCCGCTCCCTCGACCGGGTGCGCGCCCGGATCGCGGCCGCGGCGGAGCGGGGCGGGGCGGCCGAGGAGCCCGTGCTGGTCGCCGTGACGAAGTTCTTCCCGGCCGCGGACGTGGCCCGGCTGCACCGCCTCGGCGTCCGGGACGTGGGGGAGAACCGGGACCAGGAGGCCGCCCCGAAGGCGCGGGAGGTGTCCGGGCTCGTGGACGGGCCCCTCACCTGGCACTTCGTGGGCCAGCTCCAGTCCAACAAGGCGAAGTCGGTCGTGCGCTACGCGTCGTGGGTGCACTCCGTGGACCGGGCCTCCCTGGTCACGGCCCTCGGCAAGGCGGTCCAGCGCCACCGGGAGGCCGTGGCGGCCGGGGACGCGGCCCCCGCGCCCTGCGCGGACCAGGCCCTGACGTGCCTGGTCCAGGTGTCCCTGGACGCCGAGGAGCGCCGCGGCGGGGCCCGCCCCGAGGACGTCGTCGGGCTCGCCGAGCAGATCGCCGGGACGGAGGGCCTGCGCGCCGGAGGGCTCATGGCCGTCGCCCCGCTGGGTGCGCCGCCGGGGCCGGCCTTCGACCGCCTCCAGGAGATCTCGCAGGAGCTGCGGCGGTCCCTGCCGGAGGCCACGGCCGTGTCCGCGGGCATGAGCCAGGACCTCGAGGAGGCGGTCGCCCGGGGAGCCACGCACGTGCGCGTCGGCTCCGATATCCTCGGCCCCCGGGCGCCCGTAGGATAGCTTGGAGGACGGCCCCGAGGGGCCAGGGCCGTACCGCGCAGCACCACGGGCGCAGGCGGTCCGAGGATCCCGGAACTCCCCCCACCGCCGATATCCGCACAGACAGTCAAGGAGAGCACCATGGCCGGAGCGTTGCGCCGCACCATGATCTATCTCGGCCTCGCCGAGACGGACGAGGACTACGACGACTCGACGCCGTCCCGCCAGGAGCACCAGTCCGCCGTCGCGGTCCGCGAGGAGCCGCGCGAGGCCCGCGCCCACGAGTCCACCGCGGTGGCCGTGCCGCGCCGGTCGGCCGAGTACCGGGCGCCGGTCACCCCCATCAAACGCGCCCCCTCCAGCTCTCGAGAGGACAGCTCGACCTTGCGCACGATCACCACGGTCCACCCCCGCTCCTACAACGACGCGAAGTCCATCGGCGAGGCCTTCCGCGAGGGCACGCCCGTCATCATGAACGTCAGCGACATGGGCGACGCCGAGGCCAAGCGCCTGGTGGACTTCTCCGCCGGCCTGGTCTTCGCCCTGCACGGCTCCATCGAGCGGGTGACCGGCAAGGTCTTCCTGCTCACCCCGTCCTACGTGGAGGTCGTCGGGCACCCCGCCGGCGGCGAGGACGAGGCCGACGACCAGCAGGAGGACTGAGGCGGACCGATGGACCTTCTGCTCTCCGTGCTGTACCTGGCACTGCACCTCGTGTACGTCGCGCTGCTCGCGCGCCTCGTCCTCGACTGGGTGCAGATGTTCGCCCGCAACTGGCGGCCCCGCGGGGCGGCCCTCGTCGGGGCCTCGGCCGTGTACACCATCACCGATCCGCCGATGCGGTGGCTGCGGCGGATCGTGCCGCCGCTGCGCTTCGGCGGGGTGTCGCTGGACCTCGGGTTCCTCATCCTCATCTTCGCCGTCAGCATCATCCAGGGCATCGTCGGCACGATGCTGATCTGACCCGATGCCGCGCTGACGCCGGCCCGGTCCGCCCCGGACCGGCCTGTACGCTGTAACCGCACGACCACCGGGTGCCGGCCACCGCGCCGCCCCGGCCCCGGTCGGACGGATCCCCCGCCGCGGGCCGCGCCCGCGCCCCGCCCACGAAGGAATGCACTCATGGCTCTGACGCCCGAAGACGTCATCAACAAGCGGTTCCAGCCCACCAAGTTCCGGGAGGGCTACGACCAGGACGAGGTCGACGACTTCCTCGACGAGATCGTCGTGGAGCTGCGCCGCCTGAACCAGGAGAACACGGACCTCAAGCAGCAGCTCGAGGCCGCGGGGCAGCCCGTGGCCCCCAGGGACTCCGCGCCGTCGCCCGTCTCCGAGCCCGGCCTCCCGGTCGCGGAGGGCACCGCCGGGGAGACCCAGCCGGACGCGGCGGAGCAGGACGCGCCCGCGGCGGCCGGGCCGCCGGACACCGGTGCCGCCGAGGCCGCCCCGGCGGAGACCGCCCCCACCTCCGGCGCGGCGCAGTCCGCGGCCGGCGTCCTGGCGATGGCCCAGAAGCTGCACGACGAGTACGTCGCCGAGGGCACGGCCGAGCGCGACCGGATCATCGGCGAGGCCCGCGACCGTGCCGAGGAGCTCGTCACGGACGCCCAGCGCACGCGCGAGGAGACCCTCACCGCCCTGCAGGAGGAGCAGGCCGAGCTGCAGGCCCGCGTCTCGGGGCTGCGGACCTTCGAGCAGGACTACCGCACCAACCTCAAGGTGTACATCCAGGACCAGCTCCAGGACCTGGACACCACCCCGTCCCTCGAGCCCGCACCGACCGCGGACGTCGCCACCGGCGCGGCCCGGACCGAGCAGGCCTAGCCACCGGGCCGCGGCACAGCACCGACGGAGGGACCGGCCGCGTGCCGGTCCCTCCGTCGTCGCCCGGCCGGGGCGCTCCCGGGCGGACGTGGCACCATGGAACCGGACCGAAGTCCCCGCCGCCCCGATCCCCGGGCCGGACGCGCGTCCCCGATCCGCCACCCGAGGAGAGCATGAACGAGCCCCCCGAAGTCCCTGCCGGCGCACCCGACCGCGGGGTGCCGCGGGGTGTCCTGCTCCTCGCCGCGGTCGCCGCGCTGCTGGTCTACGCCACGGACCAGCTCACCAAGTGGTGGGTCGTCTCGACCATGGCGCTGGGCGAGCGCACCCCCGTGGTCGACGGACTGCTGTGGTGGCAGTTCATCCGCAACCCCGGCGCCGCGTTCTCGCTGGGCGAGGACATCACCTGGGTCTTCACCGTGGTCATGGCGGTGGTCTCGGTCCTCATCGTGCTCACCCTCCGCCGCGTCCGCTCGCGGGCGTGGGCCCTGGCCCTGGGCCTGGTCCTCGGCGGGGCCCTGGGCAACCTGACCGACCGGCTCCTGCGGGAGCCCGGTTTCGGGGTGGGGCACGTGGTGGACTTCATCGCCGTGCCGCGCTTCGCGATCTTCAACATCGCCGACTGCGGGGTGGTCGTGGGGGTGTCCCTCGTGGTGCTCCTGACCCTGCTCGGCAGGGAGCTCGACGGCACCCGCACGGGCTCGCAGCCGCTCGAGACCTCGCCGGAGGAGGGGGCCCGTGGCTGATCCCGAGGAGCACGTCCAGGAGCGCTTCACCGTGCCGCCCGAGCTCGAGGGTCACCGCGCGGACGCCGCCGTGGCCGCCCTGACGGGGCTCTCGCGCTCCGCGGCCGCGGTTCTCTGCGCGGAGGGGCGCGTGCTGCACCGCGACCGGCCTGTCGCCAAGTCCTTCCGGGTCGAGGCCTCGCAGACGCTCACCGTGCACGTGCCCGTCCCCGAGGACCCGGCACGGATCGTGCCCCAGCTGGTCGAGGACTTCCGGGTGGTGCACCTGGACGACGACATCGTGGTGATCGACAAGCCCCCGGGCGTCGCCGCGCACCCCTCGCCGGGCTGGAAGGGACCGACCGTGGTCGGGGCCCTGGCGGGCGCGGGCGTCACCGTGAGCACCTCCGGCGCCCCCGAGCGGGCCGGCGTGGTGCACCGGCTCGACGTCGGCACGTCCGGGCTGATGGTCGTGGCCCGCACCGAGCGCGCGTACACCGCGCTCAAGCGCGCGTTCAAGGACCGGACGGTCACGAAGGTCTACCACACCGTGGTCCAGGGCCTGCCGGACCCCCTGCGCGGGACCGTCGACGCCCCCATCGGCCGCCACCCCGGCTACGACTGGCGCTTCGCCGTGGTCGAGGGCGGACGCACGTCCATCACCCACTACGAGGTCCTGGAGGCGTTCGGCCGGGCCGCGCTCGTCGAGGTGCACCTGGAGACCGGCCGCACCCACCAGATCCGGGTGCACTTCTCCGCGCTGCGGCACCCGTGCTGCGGGGACCTCACCTACGGGGCGGACCCCGCGCTGTCGGCCGGTCTGGGGCTCACCCGGCAGTGGCTGCACGCCAAGCGGCTGGGCTTCGAGCACCCCGGGACGGGGGAGCCCGTCGAGTACGAGAGCCCGTACCCGCCGGATCTCTCGTTCGCCCTCGAGACGCTGCGCGACGGCGGGCCCGCCTGAGCCGGGAGACCGGCCCCGGTGGGGCGGAGCGGTCGGTGCGGGCCACTACACTGGTCGGGTGACGACGGCGACCGGCAAGAACAGCTTCACCCACCTGCACGTGCACACCGAGTACTCCATGCTCGACGGTGCGGCGCGGCTCGACGACCTCTTCGAGGCCTGCCACGAGCTGGGGATGTCCTCTCTCGCGACGACCGACCACGGCTTCGTCTTCGGGGCCTTCGACTTCTGGAACAAGGCCCGCAACGCGGGGATCAAGCCCATCATCGGCGTGGAGGCGTACCTGACGCCGGGCACCGCCCGCTCCGACCGCACCCGCGTGAAGTTCGCCGACGGCGGCCGGGACGACGTCTCGGGCGGCGGCGCCTACACCCACATGACGCTTCTCGCGGAGACCACCCAGGGCATGCAGAACCTGTTCCGCGCCTCGTCCCTGGCGTCCCTCGAGGGCCAGCTGTACAAGCCGCGCATGGACCGCGAGCTGCTGAACACCTACGGCAAGGGCCTGATCGCGACCACGGGCTGCCCCTCGGGCGAGGTCCAGACCCGTCTGCGCCTGGGCCAGTACCAGGAGGCGCGGCAGGCCGCGGCGGAGTTCCGCGACATCTTCGGCGCGGAGAACTACTACTGCGAGCTCATGGACCACGGTCTGGGGATCGAGAAGCAGGTCACCGGGGACCTGCTCAAGCTCGCCAAGGACCTGCAGCTGCCGCTCGTGGCCACCAACGACCTGCACTACACCCACGCCGAGGACGCGAAGTCCCACGCCGCCCTGCTGTGCGTGCAGTCCGGCTCGACCCTGGCGGACCCGAAGCGCTTCAAGTTCGACGCCGACGAGTTCTACCTGAAGTCCCCCGCGGAGATGCGGGAGCTCTTCCGGGACTTCCCGGAGGCCTGCGACAACACCCTGGAGATCGCGGAGCGGTGCAACGTCGAGTTCGACACCTCCGCGAACTACATGCCCCGCTTCCCGACCCCCGAGGGCCACGACGAGGAGTCCTGGTTCGTCGAGGAGGTGCAGCGGGGCCTGCACCACCGCTTCCCCGGCGGGATCCCCGAGGACGTCCAGCGGCAGGCGGACTACGAGAAGGGCATCATCCTGCAGATGGGCTTCCCCGGGTACTTCCTGGTGGTGGCCGACTTCATCAACTGGGCCAAGAACAACGGGATCCGGGTGGGCCCGGGCCGCGGCTCCGGGGCCGGCTCGATGGTCGCGTACGCCATGCGCATCACCGAGCTGAACCCGCTGGAGCACGGGCTGATCTTCGAGCGTTTCCTCAACCCGGACCGCGTGTCCATGCCCGACTTCGACGTCGACTTCGACGACCGCCGCCGCGCCGAGGTGATCCACTACGTCACCGAGAAGTACGGCGACGAGCGCGTGGCCATGATCGTCACCTACGGCACCATCAAGGCCAAGCAGGCGCTCAAGGACTCCTCGCGCGTGCTGGGCTACCCCTTCTCGATGGGGGAGAAGCTCACCAAGGCCATGCCCCCGGACGTCATGGGCAAGGGCATCTCCCTCAAGGACGTCTACGACGACTCCGCCAAGCGCCACGGCGAGGCCGACGAGCTGCGCGAGGTCCTCGCGCAGGACCCCGAGGCGAAGAAGATCTTCGAGACCGCCGAGGGCCTCGAGGGGCTCAAGCGCCAGTGGGGGGTGCACGCGGCGGGCGTCATCATGTCCTCGCACCCGCTCATCGACATCATCCCGATCATGCGCCGCGAGCAGGACGGCCAGGTCATCACCCAGTTCGACTACCCCACGTGCGAGGGTCTCGGGCTGATCAAGATGGACTTCCTGGGCCTGCGCAACCTGACGATCATCTCCGACGCCCTCGAGAACATCACCCTCAACCAGGACGGCTTCGTCCTCGACCTCGAGAACCTCGGCCTCGAGGACGCCGAGTCCTACGAGCTGCTGGCCCGCGGCGACACCCTCGGGGTGTTCCAGCTCGACGGCGGGCCCATGCGCCAGCTGCTCAAGCTCATGCGCCCCGACAACTTCGAGGACATCTCCGCGGTCATCGCGCTGTACCGGCCGGGTCCCATGGGCGCGAACTCGCACACCAACTACGCGCTGCGCAAGACCGGCCAGCAGGAGATCACCCCGATCCACCCGGAGCTCGAGGAGCCGCTCGCGGAGATCCTCAACACGACCTACGGCCTGATCGTCTACCAGGAGCAGGTCATGGCGATCGCCCAGAAGGTCGCGGGCTTCTCACTCGGCCAGGCCGACATCCTCCGCCGCGCCATGGGCAAGAAGAAGAAGTCGGAGCTGGACAAGCAGTACGAGGGCTTCCACGGCGGCATGGCGGAGCGCGGCTACTCCGAGGCCGCGATCAAGGCCCTGTGGGACATCCTGCTCCCGTTCTCGGACTACGCGTTCAACAAGGCCCACTCCGCGGCCTACGGGCTCGTGTCCTACTGGACGGCGTACCTCAAGGCGCACTACCCGGCCGAGTACATGGCGGCGCTGCTCACCTCGGTGGGCGACGACAAGGACAAGCTCGCCCTGTACCTCACCGAGTGCCGCCGGATGGGCATCACCGTGCTGCCCCCGGACGTCAACGAGTCCGCGCTGAACTTCACCCCGGTGGGCACCGACATCCGCTTCGGCATGGGCGCGGTGCGCAACGTGGGCGCCAACGTGGTCAGCGCGATGGTCGAGGCCCGGGAGGAGCACGGCGCCTTCACCTCCTTCAACGACTTCCTCGCCAAGGTCCCCGCCGTGGTGTGCAACAAGCGCACCATCGAGTCCATGGTCAAGGCGGGCGCCTTCGACCGGCTGGGCCACACCCGGCGCGGGCTCGTGCTGTGCCACGAGGAGGCCGTGGACGCCACGGTGGCCGTCAAGCGCCAGGAGGCGGCCGGGCAGTTCGACCTCTTCGGCGGCATGGGCCTGGACGACGAGGACCCCACCACGTCGCTGACCGTCGCGGTGCCGGACGTGCCCGAGTGGGAGCGCAAGGACCTGCTGGCCTTCGAGCGCGAGATGCTCGGCCTGTACGTCTCCGACCACCCGCTGCGCGGTCTCGACGAGGCGCTCGGCCAGTACGCCGACACCTCGATCCAGCCGCTGCTCGGCGAGGACGGCCGGCCCGACGGCGCGGTCGTGACCGTGGCGGGCATGATCACGTCCCTGTCCCGGCGGATCGCCAAGACCTCGGGCAACGCCTACGCGCGGGTGGAGCTCGAGGACCGGACGGGCTCGATCGAGATCATGTTCTTCGGCAAGGCCTACGCCCCCATCGCGGGCGTGCTCGCGGAGGACCTCATCTGCGTGATCAAGGGCCGGCTGCAGCGCCGGGACGACGGGTCGGTGACGATCTCCGCGCAGGAGCTCACCGTGCCGGAGCTCTCGGCGGACGGGCACAGCGGGCCCGTGCTCATCGCCCTGCCCGAGTTCCGCGCCACGGAGGAGACGGTCAAGGAGATCGGCGCGGTGCTGCGCAACCACCGCGGGGACTCCGAGGTGCGCATCCACCTCGAGACGCGGCAGAAGGTGCAGGTCCTGCGCCTGGGCCCGGACCTGCGGGTCAATCCCTCACCGGCCCTGTTCGGGGACCTCAAGGTCCTGCTCGGCCCGACCTGCCTGGAGGTGTAGCCCACCGGGCGGCGGAGCGCAAGGTCCGGCACCCGGTCGGGCGCCGCGGTGGAATACCATGGACAACGTGACTACTGCTGAGACGACCACGACTCCCGTCCTGCGAACGATCGACCTGCGCGGCCGGCACCTGTCCTGGTCCGAGCTGCGGGCGGCCGTGCCCCGGCAGAGCTCCACGTCGCTCGCCTCGGCGCAGCAGGCCGTGGAGGAGATCCTGGCCGCGGTCCGCGCCGAGGGCGCCGAGGCCCTGCGCCGCTACGCGCAGCGCTTCGACGGGGTGGAGCAGGGCTCCCTCCGCGTCGATCCCGCGGTGATCCGCCGGGCCGTCGACGAGCTGGACCCGGCCGTGCGCCGGGGCCTGGAGACCGCCATCGAACGGACCCGGGCCTTCGCGCGGGCGCAGCGGCCCGCCGACGCCCGTGTCGAGGTCGCCCCGGGGGCCGTGCTCGTGCACCGGTGGACGCCCCTGCGCCGAGCGGGTCTGTACGTGCCCGGCGGGCTGGCCGTCTACCCCTCGTCCGTGGTCATGAACGTCGTCCCGGCCCAGGCGGCCGGGGTCGGCTCGGTGGTGCTGTGCAGCCCGCCGCAGAAGGAGTTCGGCGGTCTGCCGCACCCCACGATCCTGGCCGCCGCCGGGCTGCTCGGCGTGGACGAGGTCTGGGCCATCGGCGGCGCCCAGTCGCTGGCCGCCATGGCCTACGGGGTCACGGACGGCGAGGACGTCCTCGAGCCGGTCGACACCGTGACCGGTCCGGGCAACGTCTACGTCGCCACGGCCAAGCGCCTGCTCCGTTCCGTGGTCGGCGTGGACGCCGAGGCGGGGACCACCGAGATCGCCGTGCTGGCCGACGACACCGCCGTGCCGGCCTACGTGGCCGCCGACCTGATCTCCCAGGCCGAGCACGACCCCGCCGCCGGCGCGGTGCTGATCACCCACTCGCCGGGGCTCGCCGAGCGGGTCGCCGCGGAGCTGGCCGTGCAGGTGCCCGAGGCGAAGCACCGGGAGCGGATCACGACCGCCCTGTCCGGGCCGCAGTCCGGGATCGTGCTCACCGACGACCTCGACGCCTCGATCGCCGTGGCCGACGCCTACGCCGCCGAGCACCTCGAGATCCACACGGCCGACCCGCAGGAGGTCGCGGCCCGCGTGCGCAACGCGGGGGCGATCTTCCTGGGGCCCTACAGCCCCGTCCCGCTCGGCGACTACGCGGCGGGCTCGAACCACGTGCTGCCCACGGGCGGGACGGCGGTGCACGCCCAGGGGCTGTCCACGAGCGCGTTCATGAAGGCCGTGCAGATCGTCGAGTACACAGAGGACGCGCTCGCCCGGATCGGGGAGGACATCGTGGCCGTCGCACGCTCCGAGGACCTGCCCGCGCACGGCCGGGCCATCACGATCCGCACCGGGAGCTGATCCGACCGTGCACTGCCCGTTCTGCCGCCACACCGACTCCCGCGTCGTCGACAGCCGCACCACGGACGACGGGACGGCGATCCGCCGCCGCCGCCAGTGCTCCGAGTGCGGCCGGCGGTTCACCACGCTCGAGACCACGACGATCTCGGTCATCAAGCGCTCGGGCGTCACCGAGCCCTTCGACCGGCAGAAGATCGTCAACGGGGTGCGCAAGGCCTGCCAGGGCCGGCCGGTGAGCGAGGACGACCTCGCGATGCTCGCCCAGGAGGTCGAGGAGACGATCCGGGCGCTGGGCGCCGCGGAGATCGAGGCCCACGAGGTGGGGCTCGCGATCCTGGCCCCGCTGCGCAGGCTGGACGTGGTGGCCTACCTCCGCTTCGCCAGCGTCTACCAGGCCTTCGACGGCCTGGGGGACTTCGAGGAGGCGATCGACCTCCTGCGCCGCCAGCAGGCCGAGCAGTCCGGGCAGCAGACGATCCCCGCCACCGTGGAGCCGATCGGCTCCGCCAAGCGGCGCCCCGGCCGGCGCCCGCGGGGCAAGGGCCTCGAGGGCGTGTCCCAGCCGAGGCTGCTCTGACGACCCGCCCCGGCGGCCCGGCACGGCCGGCCGGCCGGACCCGGCGTGTCTCTTGCCGCAGCCCGCAGCAGGGTCGTAGAGTGGGCACCACAACAGGCTCCCGCCGGGGGCCGCGG
>NZ_JBISWK010000057.1:0-8946 GCF_044462205.1 Kocuria rhizosphaericola
GGCCGGGCGTCGTCGCGGGCCCGGGCTCAGCTCTCCGGCGCGTGCGGGATGCCGGCCCACAGGGCGGCGCCCACGATGCCGGCGTTGTTGCGGAGCTCGGCGACCTTCACGGGCGTGCGCAGCTCGATGAAGGGGAGGAACTTCTCCGCCTTCTTCGACACCCCGCCGCCGACGATGAAGAGGTTGGGCGAGAACAGGAACTCCACGTGGCTGAAGTAGCGCTGCAGCCGGGTCGTCGCCCACTTCTTCCACGGCATGTCCTCGCGCTCGCGGGCGGCGGCCGACGCCTTCGTCTCGGCGTCGTGGCCGTCGATCTCCAGGTGCCCCAGCTCGGCGTTGGGGACGAGCTTCCCGTTGAGGATCAGGGCGGAACCGATCCCGGTGCCCAGCGTGATCACGATGACCAGGCCCTTGACGCCCTGCCCCGCGCCGTAGACGGCCTCGGCCAGCCCCGCGGCGTCGGCGTCGTTGAGGGCCTCGACCGGGCGGCCGAGCCGTTCGGTCATGAGCGCGTCGACGTTCGTGCCGATCCAGGACTTGTCGATGTTCGCCGCGGACAGGGCGACCCCCTCCTTGATGATCGCCGGGAAGACGATGCCCACCGGCGAGTCCGGGGCGGGAGCCTCCGGGCGGGACTGCAGCTCCGCGACGATCTGCTGCACCACCTCGGCGACCTTCTGCGGAGTGGCCGGGCGCGGCGTGGGGATCCGGAAGCGCTCGCCGACGAGCTCGCCCGTGTCGAGGTCCACGATCCCGCCCTTGGTCCCGGTGCCGCCGAAGTCGATGCCGATGACGCGGCGGTTCGGGACGGTGGCGGCGTCGCGGTCTGGTGTGGTCATGGAGCGGTCCTCTCGGGGGGCCGTGGTCGGTTGATCAGTGGGCAGTCTACGGCAGGGCCTACGGCAGGGCCTACGGCAGGGTGAGGACGTCCACCCCGTCCTCGGTGACGGCCATGGTGTGCTCGAACTGCGCGGTGCGCCGCCGGTCGCGGGTGGTCACGGTCCAGTCGTCGTCCCACTGCTCCCACTGGATCGTGCCGAGGGTCAGCATGGGCTCGATCGTGAAGACCATGCCCGGGACCATGAGGGTGGCGTAGGAGGGTGCGGCGTCGTAGTGGGGGACGATGAGCCCGGAGTGGAACTCGCGACCCACCCCGTGGCCCGTGAAGTCCCGCACCACGCCGTAGTCGAAGCGCCGGGCGTACTTCTCGATGACGCGGCCGATGACGTTGATCTCGCGGCCCGGACGGACCGCCTTGACGGCCCGGTTCAGGGCCTCCTCGGTGCGCTCGACCAGCAGGCGGGACTGCTCGTCGACCTCGCCCACCAGGAACATCCGGTTGGTGTCGCCGTGGAAGCCGTTCTTGTAGGCCGTGACGTCCAGGTTGATGATGTCGCCCTCCTCCAGCACCGTGGAGTCGGGGATGCCGTGGCAGATCACCTCGTTGAGGGACGTGCAGACGGACTTGGGGAACCCCCGGTACCCCAGGCAGGAGGGGTAGGCCCCGTGGTCGCACATGTACTCGTGGGCGATCCGGTCGAGCTCGTCCGTGGTCGTGCCGGGCACGGCCGCCCGCCCGGCCTCCTGCAGGGCGCGGGCCGCGATCCGGCCCGCCTCGCGGATGAGCTCGATCTCGTCCGGCGTGTAGACGTTGCCGCCGCGGCCCTCGTCCGGTTCCGCCCGGCCGACGTACTCCGGGCGGGGGATGGCCGCCGGCACGGGCCGGGCGGGGGTGAGCGAGCCGGGGACGAGAGCCCCGACGGGGGCGGTGCCGCCGGGGGCGGGCGCGGTGAGGTTGTGCGTGGGCACTGGGGTCTGGACCTCCTGGATCGGATGTGCCGGCCCCGTCCGGGCCGGTGCGGGCCTAGGATCTACCCTAGCGCGCCGGGCACGGAGCCGGCCCGGTCGCCCGGGCCCGGCGGCCACCGAGAGGAGAGGTCATGAGCGAGTACTGGTTCAACGTCTACACCCACCAGGTGGAGGAGGGCCCGCAGTCGGACTACCGCAAGCTGCTCGGGCCCTACGCCACGCGCGAGGAGGCGCAGAACGCGCTGAAGCTGGCCGCGGAGCGCACCCGGCAGTGGGACGAGGAGGACCGGGCCTTCGACGAGGGATGAGCGGCCGAAGGCGCACCGCCCCGTGGGGGCTGCGCGTCAGGGGCGCTCGCGGCCGGGGCGGTGGGTCAGAAACCGTGCTCCGGGCCCGGGAAGGTCCCCGCGCGGACGTCCTCGACGTAGCGGCCCACGGCGTCGGAGACCACTCCGTGGAGGTCCGCGTACTGCCGGACGAAGCGCGGCATCCGGCCCCGGCGCAGTCCCAGCATGTCCTGCCACACGAGCACCTGTCCCGTGGTGGCGGCGCCCGCACCGATGCCGATGGTCGGGACCTCGACCGCGGCGTCCACGGTCGCGGCGGCCTCGGCGGGCACCATCTCCATGAGGACGCAGAAGGCCCCGGCCGCCTCGAGGGCACGGGCGTCCTCGACGAGCGCCTCCGCGGCGTCGCCCCGGCCCTGCACCCGGTACCCGCCCAGGGCGTGCTCGCTCTGCGGGGTGAAGCCGATGTGCGCCACGACGGGCACCCCGGCCTGGACCATGGCCTCGACGTGCGGGGTGAACCACGCCCCGCCCTCGAGCTTCACCGCGTGCGCGCCGCCCTCCTTGAGGAAGCGCACCGCGGTGGCCACCGCCTGCTCGGGGGAGCCCTCGTAGGAGCCGAAGGGCAGGTCCACCACCACGAAGGCGCGCTCGACGGACCCGGACACGGCCCGGCACATCGGCAGCAGCTCGTCCACCGTGACGGGCAGGGTGCTGGCGTGGCCCAGGACGTTGTTGCCCGCCGAGTCGCCCACCAGCAGCGAGTCGACGCCGGCCGCGTCGAAGATCGCAGCCGTCAGGGAGTCGTAGCACGTGAGCATCGTGAACTTCTCGCTCCGGCGCTTGGCCTCGCGCAGATGGTGCGTGCGCACCCGGCGCACGTCCAGCGCGCCCGGTGCCGGGCGGGGTGTCTCCTGGGTCATGGCCCCACCCTATCGGGCGCACCCGTCCTCGCCCGTCCCGCCCGGGGGCGCGGCGGGGCCGCGCGTTAGAGTGGGCAGGACAGCAGTCGTGCCCGGCCGGCACAGCACCCGCGGCCGGAGCCGCGGGCAGGAAGACGAGGAAGGCAACCATGGACCGTCAGCAGGAGTTCGTCCTCAGGACCATCGAGGAGCGCGACGTCCGCTTCGTGCGCATGTGGTTCACGGACGTCGTCGGGAGCCTCAAGTCGGTGGCCCTGGCCCCCGCCGAGGTCGAGGCGGCCTTCGAGGAGGGACTGGGCTTCGACGGCTCGTCCATCGAGGGCCTGTCACGGGTCTCCGAGGCGGACATGCTCCTGCAGCCGGACCCCTCCACGTTCCAGATCCTGCCCTGGCGCGGCGAGACGGAGCCCACCGCGCGGATGTTCTGCAACATCCTCACCCCGGACGGTGAGCCCTCCTCGTCGGACCCGCGCGGCGTGCTCAAGCGCGTCCTGGAGAAGGCCTCGGACATGGGCTTCACCTGCTACACGGCACCGGAGATCGAGTTCTACCTGCTGAAGTCCGCGGACCTCGACACCGAGGGCCGGCCCACCCCCGTGGACCACGAGGGGTACTTCGACCACGTGCCGGGCGGTGTGGTGCAGGACTTCCGGCGCAAGGCCGTGAGCATGCTGGAGGCCGTCGGGATCTCCGTCGAGTTCTCCCACCACGAGGCGGGCCCGGGGCAGAACGAGATCGACCTGCGCTACGCCGACGCCCTGCAGACGGCCGACAACATCATGACGTTCCGCACGGTGATCAAGGAGGTCGCGCTCTCGCAGGGCCTCTACGCGACCTTCATGCCGAAGCCGTTCACGGAGCACCCCGGCTCGGGCATGCACACGCACTTCTCGCTGTTCGAGGGGGATACCAACGCCTTCTTCGAGGCCGGCTCCGAGTTCCGCCTCTCCCGCACGGCCGGGCACTTCATCGCCGGCATCCTGCGGCACGCCCCCGAGTTCACGTCGGTGACCAATCAGTTCGTCAACTCCTACAAGCGGCTGTGGGGCGGGGGAGAGGCGCCCTCCTACCAGTCCTGGGGGCACAACAACCGCTCCGCCCTCGTACGCGTGCCGCTGTCCAAGCCGGACAAGGTGCAGGCCGCGCGGATCGAGTACCGCGGCATCGACTCCGCCACGAACCCGTACCTGTCCTACGCCGCTCTGCTGGCCGCGGGGCTGCGGGGCATCGAGAACGAGTACGAGCTCCCGCCGGTCGAGCTGGACGACGTCGCGGCGATGAGCTCCGCGGAGCGCCGCGCCCTCGGCCACAACCCGCTGCCCTCGAGCCTGTACGACGCCATCCGCGAGACCGAGGAGTCGGAGTTCATGGCCGAGCTGCTCGGGGAGCAGGTCTACGACTACTTCCTGCGCAACAAGCGCCGCGACTGGAACGACTACCGCCGGGTCGTCACGCATTTCGAGCTCAAGAACAACCTCGGCATCCTCTGACCCCGGACGGACCGTCCCCATGACACACCCTCCCCAGTCGGCGGCCGCCCCGGACCCCGTCGCGTCCGGCCGCCTCATCAAGGTCGGCTTCGCCGACACGGGCAACGCCCAGCGCTGGCTCGGCTTCCCGGAGCTCGCCGAGGTCGACCTGGACCGGCTGCTGGAGGGCCTGTCACTGGCGGCCTCGCCCGACGTCGCCCTGCGGCTCACCGTCCGGCTCCTCGAGGGCTCCCCGGAGCTCGCCGAGCGGATCAACGCGGGCCCGGAGGCCTCCGAGACCATGTTCCGCCTGCTCGGTGCCTCCGAGGCGCTCGGGGAGTTCCTGCTCCGGCGCCCCGAGCACCTGGACCTGCTCGCGGAGCCCGCCGCCGCCGAGCCCGAGGAGATCCCCGCGGAGCAGTTCCGCGACGCGCTGCTGACGGCGGTCGGAGCGGATCCCGCCGCGCGCACGCCGGTGGCGGCGGAGACCGGTGACACGGCCTGCAGCGCCCTGCGCGTGGCCTACCGGCGGGAGCTGGCTCGCATCGCGATCCGCGACGTCGGGGCCCTCTACCCCGCCGACCACATGCCCGCGGTGGGCCGTCAGCTGGCCGACCTCGCCGCCGCGGCCCTCGAGGCCGCGCTCGCCGTCTCCCGGGCGGAGGCGGCGGGAACCTGGGCCCCCGAGACCGTCGACCGGGTGCGGCTCGCCGTGATCGGGATGGGCAAGTGCGGTGCGCGGGAGCTGAACTACATCTCCGACGTCGACGTCGTCCACGTCATGTCCGTCGAGGACCCGGACGGCTCCGACCCCCTGGACGGGGCGGAGGCCACCGTCATCGGCACGGCCCTCGCCACGGGCACGGCCCGGGCGCTCATGGCCCGCGGCGCGGAACCCCCGCTGTGGGAGGTGGACCCCAACCTGCGGCCCGAGGGCAAGGACGGGCCGCTCGTGCGCACCCTGGACTCCCACGTGCGCTACTACGAGCGGTGGGCCGAGTCCTGGGAGTTCCAGGCCCTGCTCAAGGCCCGGCCCATCGCCGGGGACCCGGAGCTCGGAGCGGCGTACCGGGAGGCGATCGAGCCGTTCGTGTGGCGCAGCTCCGCGCGGGAGGGCTTCGTCGAGTCCGTGCAGGCCATGCGACGGCGGGTCACCGACAACATCCCGGCCGCCGAGGGCGAGCGCCAGATCAAGCTGGGCCCCGGCGGCCTGCGCGACGTCGAGTTCACCGTCCAGCTCCTCCAGCTGGTGCACGGGCGCACGGACGAGCGGGTCCGGACGCAGGCCACCACCGAGTCCCTGACCGCGCTCTCCGAGGGCGGCTACATCGGACGCCGGGACAGCGAGCAGTTCTCCGCCCACTACCGCTGGCTGCGCCTGCTCGAGCACCGCATCCAGCTGTTCCGCCTGCGCCGCACCCACCTCATGCCGCGCGGGGAGCAGGAGCTCACGGTCATCGCCCGGTCGCTGTGCGGCGCCGCGGACACCGCCCGCCCCTCCGGGGACTCGCTGCTCGAGGAGTGGCGCAAGGTCAAGCGCAGCGTGCGGGGCATGCACGAGCGGATCTTCTACCGGCCGCTGCTCGCGGCGCTCGCCCACCTGCCCGACACCGACACGCAGCTGTCGGCCGAGTCGGTGCGGGACCGGCTGGCCGCCCTCGGCTACCGGGACCCGAAGGCGGCCGTGCGCCACATCGAGGCGCTCACCCGCGGCGTCAGCCGGCGGGCCGAGATCCTGCGCACCCTGCTGCCCGTGCTCCTGGAGTGGCTGGCCGACGGGGTCGACGCCGACGCCGGGCTGCTGGGCTTCCGGCGGCTCTCCGAGTCCCTCGGCACCACCCCCTGGTTCCTGCGACTGCTGCGCGACTCGAACGCCGCCGCGGAACGGCTGTGCCAGATCCTCTCGAGCTCCCGGTACGTCACCGACCTGCTGGAGAACTCCCCGGAGGCGACCGCGTGGCTGGGCCAGGACGACGAGCTCTGCCCTGTGTCCTTCGAGACACTGTGGAGCGAGATCCTCGCCCAGATGGCCCGCCACCCGGACCCGGGGGAGGCCGTGCGGATGATCCGGCTGATCCGCCGCCGCGAGGAGCTGCGGGTGGCGCTCGCGGACACGTCCGGGCTTCTCGACGTCGAGCAGGTCGTGGAGGCGCTGTCCGACATCGACCGGGTCTGCCTCCTGGGCGCCCTGCACGTGGCCGAGCGGGAGGTCTACGACCGGGACGGGCGGCTCGCCGAGGTCCTCGTCGTCGCGATGGGCCGGCAGGGCGGGCGGGAGATCGGCTACGGCTCCGACGCCGACGTCATGTACGTCTACGACCCGGTGGGGGACGCGGACCCCGCGGCGGCCCGCGAGCAGGCGGAGACGCTGCTGCAGCGGATGGTGCAGCTGCTCAAGGCGCCCTGCACACCGCCCATCGTGGCCGAGCGCGTGCTGGAGATCGACAACGACCTGCGGCCCGAGGGCAAGCAGGGGCCCATGGTGCGCTCGGTCGAGTCCTACGCGGAGTACTACGCCCGGTGGGCGCTGACCTGGGAGTTCCAGGCGCTCACCCGTGCGCTGCCCGTGGCCGGCAGCGACGACCTGGCGGCCGCCTTCCGCCGCGTCATCGACCCGCGCCGCTACCCCGAGGAGTTCACGGAGCGCCAGCTGCTGGAGATCCGGCGGATGAAGGCCCGCGTGGAGAACGAGCGGATGCCGCGGGGCGCGGACCCGTCCCGGCACGTGAAGCTGGGACGGGGCGGGCTCTCGGACGTCGAGTGGCTCGTGCAGACGCTGCAGCTGCAGCACGGGCACCGGATCCAGGGGCTGCGGACCACGAGCACCCTGCGGGCCCTGCACGCCGCGGAGGAGGCGGGGCTCGTCAGCGCCGAGGACGCCACCGCCCTGTCCGCCGCGTGGCGGCTCGCCACGGCGGTACGCAACGGCAACGTGCTGCGCACCGGGCGCCGTTCCGACGCCCTGCCCTCGAAGCGGGCCGATCTCGAGGCGGTGGCCCGCTGGTGCGGGTACCCCCACGGCGGGGCCGCGCAGCTCGAGGAGGACTACCTGCGCACCACCCGCAAGGCCCGGGCGGTGTTCGAGCGGCTCTTCTACGGGCACTGACGGCGCATCCGGCCCGTCACCGGCACGCGGGAAGGCCCCGGGGGACTATCGCAGTAACGGTGTAAGAGGCCCAATCGCCCCGAATGGGGTTGGAGGGTCGACATGAGCGAGAACATCGAGACACTGGTGGACGTGAGCCCACCGACACCCGGCGAGCAGCCGGAAGAGACACCGGAGCTGTCTGCGGCGGAGCAGGAAACCGTCCGGGAGCTGGTCCGCCAGGCTAGAGCGAACGGGGCGGCGTTGACCGGTCCGGGAGGGTTGCTGAAGCAGCTGACCAAGATGGTCGTCGAGGCCGCCTTGGACGAGGAGATGAACGAACACCTCGGCTACGAGCACGGCGAGCCCGGGGGCCGCAACCGCGGCAACTCGCGCAACGGGCGACGGTCCAAGACGGTCATCACCGACAACGCCGGCCCCGTGGAGATCGAGGTCCCCCGCGACCGGGAAGCCAGCTTCGAGCCGGTGATCGTCAAGAAGCGCCAGCGGCGGCTGTCGGACCTGGACCAGGTCGTTCTCTCGCTCTCGGCCAAGGGCCTGACCACCGGGGAAATCAGCGCCCACCTGGGCGAGGTCTACGGCGCGGAGGTCTCCAAGGACACCGTCACGAGGATCACCGACCGCGTCATCGAGGAGATGACCGCCTGGTGGGCCCGGCCCCTGGAGCAGGTCTACGCGGCGGTGTTCATCGACGCGATCATGGTGAAGGTCCGCGACGGGCAGGTCCGCAACCGGCCCGTGTACGCCGCGATCGGGGTGGACCTGGCCGGGCACAAGGACATCCTTGGGATGTGGGCCGGGGACGGCGACGGGGAGAGCGCGAAGTTCTGGTACGCGGTCCTGAACGACCTGAAGTCCCGCGGGGTCAAGGACGTGTTCTTCGTGGTCTGCGACGGGCTCAAGGGCCTGCCCGACAGCGTCAACGCGGTCTTCCCGGCCGCGATCGTCCAAACGTGCATCATCCACCTGATCCGCGGCACGTTCCGCTACGCCTCGCGGAAGTACTGGGACGAGCTCGCCAAGGACCTGAAGCCCGTCTACACCGCCCCGACCGCTGCCGCCGCGGAGGCCGCCCTGGAGGAGGTGGAGGACAAGTGGGGCGCCCGGTACCCGGCGATCAGCCGGCTGTGGCGCGGGGCGTGGACGGAGTTCGTGCCCTTCCTGGATTACGACGTGGAGATCCGCCGGGTCATCTGTTCGACCAACGCGATCGAGTCCCTCAACGCCCGGTTCCGTCGGGCCGTGCGGGCCCGGGGGCACTTCCCCAACGAGCAGTCGGCGATGAAGACGCTGTACCTGGTCGTGCGGAGTCTGGACCCCAAGGGCACCGGGCAGACACGATGGATCACACG
>NZ_JBISWK010000058.1:0-2827 GCF_044462205.1 Kocuria rhizosphaericola
ACACACCGTGTCGGGGGCTCCCCGCATTTAACCCCCCACCCCCCCCCGGGGGCACCAGCACGGTTCAGGCCCCCACCCTCACGGTGGGGGCCTGAGCCCGTCCAGGACCGGAATGACCAACCGGCGATCCTCGTTCTTCCGTCACACGAGCACGGCTTCCCTCGCCGGCGTTTAATGCTGTCATGGACGCGACGCATGAGAAGTCCGAAGCCCCGCGGGTGGCCGAGCAGCACGAGCAGCCGACGGCCGTGGTGACGGGGACGGTGGCCGTGGACGAACTGCGGGACTTCTTCGACCGTACCTTCGGTGAACTCGGGCGGGCGATGGCCGACGGGGCGTTCGAGCCGTCCGGACCTCCGATGGCCGTGTACCACGGGGTCCCGGCGGAGACGGTCCGTCTTGAGGTGGGTTTTCCCGTGCGGGGAGAGGTCAGGCCGCAGGGCTCAGTGGTGGCCGGCCGGTTGCCCGCGTCCCGTGTGGCCACGTCCGTGCACCGTGGCGACTACGACGAGCTCGGGCGCTCCTGGCAGCACCTGGCGGAGTGGGCGGAACGTCAGGACCTGGCCCTCGGCGACCGCATGTGGGAGGTGTACGTCACCGAGCCCCGACCGGGGGACGATCCCGCCGACATGGTCACGCAGCTGTACTGGTCGCTCCGTCCGTGATCCCCTTCACGCTGCATGGCCCCCGACGAGGAAGGCCCCGACCGCACGGTCGNTCCTCGTCGTCCGGGTCCGGAGCCGGGGCATCATCGACTGAGCGGTGCGTCCGAGAGCTGCGGTTCCTCCGAGGTGGCACCACCGGCGGCGGTCACGGTGCGCCCGCCGACGAGCTTGTTCATGACCACGGCGATGGCGCCGTCACCGGTCACGTTCGTGGCCGTGCCGAAGGAGTCGATGGCGATGTACGTTGCGATCATCAGGGCCACTGCCGTCTCGTCGAAGCCGAGCATCCCCTGGAGCACTCCGACGGCGGCCATGATCGCACCGCCCGGGACGCCGGGGGCCGCGACCATCGTGACGCCCAGCATGAGGACGAGGCCCACGTAGGCCAGGTCGTCGATCGGCCGGCCGGTGACGGTCATGATGGCGGCCGAGAACAGCACGATCTTCAGGGTGGAACCGGAGAGGTGGATCGTCGCGCTCAACGGCACCACGAAGCCGGCAACGGACGGGCGGACGCCGTTGACCTCCGTGCACCTGAGGGTGACGGGAATCGTGGCGGCGGAGGAGGACGTGCCCAGGGCCGTGGCGTACGCCGGGAGCATGTTCTTCAGCAGGATCACCGGGTTGCGGCCCACGTAGAGCCCCGCGACCACGTACTGCACGGCCAGCAGGACAGCGGACAGGACCAGGGCGAGAAGCACGACCTTCGAGAACGCGGAGACGATCACCAGGATCTGGCCGTTCATCGTGAGACCCATGAACATCCCGAAGATGTAGAGGGGCAGGAGCGGGATGATGACCAGTTCCACGATGCGCATGATGATCTGCCGGAGGTCGCCCATGCTCTTGTGGAGCGTGTCCCCGGGAATCAGAGTGATGCCCACCCCCAGGCAGAAGGCCAGCAGCAAGGCTGTCATGACGCCGAACACGGGTTCCATCTCGAGCGCGAAGAAACCGGTGAGGGCACTCTCCTCCGGGTTGGCCAGGGCGTCGAGATCGCGCTCTCCGCCCAGCAGCCACGGGTAGCTCCCACGCGCGACGACGAAGGCCAGCAGTCCGGACAGAACGGTGGACGCGTAGGCGATGCCGGCGGTGACCCCCAGCCACCTGCCGGCACCTCGGCCGAGGTCACCGATGGCCGGGGTGACGAGACCGACGATCAGCAGCGGGATGATGAAGCCGAGGAAGGCGCTGAAGAGCCCGTTGAACGTCAGGAAGACCCGGGCGAGCGGTTCGGGGAAGACCAGACCGCAGGCGACTCCCAGGATGATGCCGAGCAGCACGCGCACCAGGAGACGGGACGTGAGGGGTTTTTTGGTCATGGGCCCCATCATCCGACGAGGGTGCGGCCGGGGGCGAATCGGGACAGGGGGGCGTCGGACCTGCTTATACAATGGGGGCGATCTACATGGCGGACCGTTCTCCGGTCACCGCCGACATCCACGAGCGTCGACCGGCACTGTGTCGGCACAGAGGAGCGGTACGTGTCCGAGTCTTTCCAGCACGGGTCCCGGGACGAGCGCCGGAACGGAAATTCCGGCGACCGCCGGTCCAGCGCAGGATCGGGGCGGGACGGCGACCGTTCCGGTTCGCCGTCCCGCCGCCGGTTCGACGACGGACGGCGCAGCCCGTCCCGCGACGCGCGCGACGGCGACCGCAGCGGCGGCGAGGCCCGCGGACGGAGCGCCGAGACGCGGGGTGCCTCCGGCCGGAGCAGCGACGACCGCCAGGACGACCGTCGTGGCGGGTATGCCCCGCGCGGTGACCGGCGTGACGACCGGCGTGACGAGCGCCGGGATGACCGGCAGGGTGAGCGCGGGCCGCGCCGTGAGGCCGAGGGCTACCGTGGGCGTCGGGACGACCGCCAGGACGACCGTCCCGGTGGGTACGCTCCGCGCGGAGGCCGGCCCGAGAACGACAGGCGGGGAGGCTACGGCGGTGACCGCCGGGATGATCGTCAGGACGACCGTCGTGGTGGCTACGCCCCGCGTGGTGACCGCCGTGACGATCGTCAGGACGACCGTCGTGGTGGCTACGCCCCGCGTGGTGACCGCCGTGACGACCGCAGGGATGACCGGCAGGGTGAGCGCGGGCCGCGCCGTGAGGCCGAGGGCTACCGTGGGCGTCGGGACGACCGCCAGGACGACCGTCCCGGTGGGTAC
>NZ_JBISWK010000059.1:0-5388 GCF_044462205.1 Kocuria rhizosphaericola
CTTGAGGTCCTCCATGGTCAGCTTCTTCATCTGGTGGGTCGCGTTGCGGGCCTCGAAGTGGCTGCCCAGCCCGTAGCCCTTGACGCCCTGCGCCAGGACCACGGTCGGCTGGCCCTCGTGCTCGGTCGCGGCCTTGTAGGCGGCGTAGACCTTCTGGTAGTCGTGCGCGCCGCGCTTGAGCTCCCAGATCTCGTCGTCGGACATGTCCGCGACGAGCTCCTTGGTGGCCGGGGACTTGCCGAAGAAGTGGTCGCGGATGAACCCGCCGGACTCCGCCTTGTAGGTCTGGAAGTCGCCGTCGAGGGTCTCGTTCATGATCCGCACGAGCTCGCCGTCCTCGTCCTTGGCGAGCAGCTGGTCCCACTCGCGGCCCCAGAGGACCTTGACGACGTTCCAGCCGGCGCCGCGGAAGAAGGCCTCGAGCTCCTGGACGATCTTGCCGTTGCCGCGCACCGGCCCGTCCAGGCGCTGCAGGTTGCAGTTGACCACGAAGGTGAGGTTGTCGAGCTTGTCGTTGGCGGCCAGCTGCAGCAGCCCGCGCGACTCCGGCTCGTCCATCTCGCCGTCGCCCAGGAACGCCCAGACCTGCTGGTCGGAGGTGTCCTTGATCCCGCGGTTGTGCAGGTAGCGGTTGAACTGCGCCTGGTAGATCGCGTTCATCGGGCCGATGCCCATCGACACGGTCGGGAACTGCCAGAAGTCCGGCATCGAGCGCGGGTGGGGATAGGACGGCAGCCCGTTCGGGGCCTTCGTCTTCTCCTGCCGGAAGCCGTCCAGCTGCTCCTCGGTGAGCCGGCCCTCGAGGTAGGCGCGCGCGTAGTTGCCCGGTGCCGAGTGGCCCTGCCAGAACACCTGGTCGCCGCCGCCGGGGTGGTCGGGGCCGCGGAAGAAGTGGTTGAGGCCCACCTCGTAGAGGGTCGCCACGCCGGCGTAGGAGGAGATGTGCCCGCCCACCCCGATCTCCGGGCGCTGCGCGCGGTGCACCATCACGGCGGCGTTCCAGCGCAGGAACGCCCGGTAGCGCCGTTCGATCTCCTCGTCACCGGGGAACTCCGGCTCCTGGTCCACGGGGATCGAGTTCACGTAGTCGGTGGTGGTCACCATCGGCACGCCCACGCTCTTCGCGCCGGCGTGCTGGAGGAGGGCGCGCATGATGTACTGCGCCCGCTCCGTGCCCTGCGTCTCGATCAGGCCCTCGAAGGACTCGATCCACTCCCGGGTCTCCTCGGTGTCGGAGTCCTTCAGGTTGTTGGTCAAGCCACTGAGGATGTGGTGGTTGCTGGATGAAGGCACGTTCAACCTCTCTTCGTCGAGTTGCCCGACAGGTACCCGGGCGGGTGCGCGCGCGAGGACGCGGCCGGGTCGTCCGACAGTCTCAAAATACCCGTTGCCCGTTCCGGTTCCCGGACTCCGTCCGGAACGGGCGGAGTCCGGGAACCGGCCCGTCGTGCGGATCGCGCCGACAGGGCTGCCCGGGCACACGGGGTGTCTGTTGGGACCATGCTTCCACACCCGGGGCGGGCCGTCACACGGCGTGTCACCCCACGATTCGGCGGCGCTCACCGTGCGGGAGCTTGAAAGACACCCTGATCCGGTGTTGTCTGGACGGTGAAGCCGGTATCCGGCCCGCCACCGTGCCCCCGCGGTCCGCCGACGGGCAGGCGGAGCCCAGCACCGGTACGCAGTGCGTGGTCGTCGTTCGTCGGCCCGATCCCAGAAGGAGCAAGAACAGTGAGCGAGGCCAAGACCACCGCGGGTGACGCGGTAGTCCAGCTCGGTTTCAAGGATGGCGACTACATCCAGGAGTTCGGATACGACGAGGACGTCGACCTCGACCTGAGGGACGGCATCGAGGAAGTGATCGGGTCCGACCTGCTCGACGAGGAGGACCAGGAGGTCGTCGACGCCGTGCTCCTGTGGTTCCGCGAGGGCGACGGCGACCTCGTCGACACCCTGGTGGACGTCACCACCACCCTGGACGACGGCGGCGTGGTGTGGGTGCTGACCCCGAAGGCCGGACGGGACGGCTACGTGCCGCCCGCGGAGGTCCAGGAGGCCGCCCCCACGGCGGGCCTGCACGTGACCACCACGGCACGCGTCAGTGCGGACTGGGCCGCGACCCGGCTCATGCCCAAGCGCAACATCTGACCGGGCGCCACGGAACCCACCGGAGGAGACCACGCATGCTCGAGATCGGCGCCCCCGCTCCGGACTTCACCCTCAGGAACCAGTTCGGCGAGCCGGTCACCCTGAGCGGTCTCCGGGGCCGTCCCGTGGCGATCGTGTTCTTCCCGTTCGCGTTCTCCGGGACGTGCACCGGGGAGCTGTGCCGGCTCCAGGACAGCCTCCCCGTGTTCGACGACGCGGGGGTGAAGCTGCTCGCGGTGTCCGTGGACTCGAAGTACACGCTGCGGGCCTTCGCCCGGGAGGAGTCCTTCGACTTCGACCTGCTCTCCGACTTCTGGCCCCACGGGGACGTGGCGCAGCGCTACGGGGTGTTCGACCCCGTGGCCGGTCTCGCGGAGCGGGCCACGTTCGTGCTGGACGCGGACGGTGTCGTCGTCGACGTCTTCCGGTCCGAGCGCGGCGTCCCACGGGAGCTCGAGGCCTACCGCGCCGCCCTCGCCAGGCTGAGCGGCTGAGCGCGGCCGGACCGGCCCCGAGCGAGCCACGATGCCCACCGTCCGCGCCGGCTACGGCGCTCCCGTGCACCCCGACCAGTTCCCCGATCCCGACGCCGCCGGGCTCGAACCCGGGCTGGCCCGGGCGGCCGCCCTGCTCGGCGGCCTCCGGACCGCCGTCCTGACGGGCGCGGGGATCAGCACGGACTCCGGGATCCCGGACTACCGGGGCCCCGGCTCCACCCCGCGCACCCCCATGACCTTCGACGAGTTCATGGGCAGCGCCGCCATGCGCAGCCACTACTGGGCCCGCAACCAGTACGGGTGGCGCCACCTGGCCCGCGCCCGGCCGAACCCCGGGCACGCGGCACTGGCCCGCCTCGAGGAGACGGGGGCCGTCACCGGGGTGGTCACCCAGAACATCGACCGCCTGCACCAGGCCGCGGGATCCCTCAACGTCGTCGACCTGCACGGGCGCTACACGCAGGTGGGGTGCATACGCTGCGCCACCCTGATCCCGCGGGCCGTGCTCTCCGACCTGTTCGACGAGCTCAACCCCGGCTTCTACGACTCGATCTCCTCCCCGGACGACATCGAGTTCGCCCCGGACGCCGACGCCGTGGTGCCGCGCACGGCCGGGTTCCGGGTGCCCGACTGCCCGGTCTGCGGCGGGGTCCTGAAGCCCGACGTCGTGTTCTTCGGGGAGAACGCGCCCCGGCACCGGGTGCTGCGCGCGCTGCGCATGGTGGACGCCGCCGACGCCCTGCTGGTCGTGGGGTCCTCCCTGACGGTGAACTCGGGACGCCGTTTCGTCCGGCACGCCGTGCGCGCCGACGCACCGGTGATCATCGTCAACCACGGGCGGACCCGGGGCGACGCCGCGGCACGGCTGAAGGTCGACGCCTCCGCGACCGACTTCCTGGTGGGACTCGAGCAGCGACTCGCCCGCCCGTAGACTTCCCGGAAAGTATGGCCAACGTCACACCGGAGCCGGACCGCACCCGGTCGGCGCCGGTCCGTCACGGCGGGTAACCTGATCGGGAACCGGGTGCCGGCGGTTGCGGAAACCTCCCACCCGGTTGTCAGGGTCTTTAGCTCAGCTGGTAGAGCGCCACGTTTACACCGTGGATGTCATCGGTTCGATCCCGGTAGGACCCACGAGTTCCCGCGCTGCCCACGGTGGGGCCGCGCGTGCCCTCCGGCGAGCTCGGCAGGGCGCTCCCCGCGGCAACAGGTGCGCACCGGACGAAGCCGGTCCCCGGGGTTTGTAGGCTGGGGGGCATGGCAGCAGAACAGAAAGCTCAGATCGGCGTCACCGGCCTCGCGGTCATGGGCGCCAACCTCGCCCGCAACTTCGCCCGGCACGGTTACACCGTCGCCCTCCACAACCGCTCCGTCGAGAAGACGGACGCCCTGCTCGACGCCCACGGCGACGAGGGGACGTTCATCCGCACGGAGACCCTCCAGGAGCTCGTGGACGCCCTCGAGACCCCACGCCGCATCCTCGTGATGGTCAAGGCCGGCGCCCCCGTGGACGCCGTCATCGAGCAGCTCGTGCCGCTGCTCGAGAAGGACGACATCATCATCGACGGCGGCAACTCCTACTTCCAGGACACCCGGCGCCGCGAGCGCGAGCTCGCCGAGAAGGGCCTGGACTTCGTGGGCGTGGGCGTCTCGGGCGGTGAGGAGGGCGCCCTGCTCGGGCCGTCCATCATGCCCGGTGGCCCGGCCAAGTCCTACGACTCCCTCGGCCCCCTCCTCGAGGACATCGCCGCCAAGGCCGAGGACGGCAAGCCGTGCTGCGCCTGGATCGACACGGACGGCGCCGGACACTTCGTGAAGATGGTGCACAACGGCATCGAGTACGCCGACATGCAGGTCATCGGCGAGGCGCACGAGCTGCTGCGCTCCGTCGCGGGGCTGGAGCCGGCCGAGCAGGCCGACGTCTTCGAGCAGTGGAACCGCACCGAGCTGGCCTCCTACCTCATCGAGATCGCCGCCCACGTGCTGCGCCAGGTGGACGCCCGCACGGACCAGCCGCTCATCGACGTGATCGTCGACGCCGCGGGGCAGAAGGGCACCGGCCGCTGGACCGTCCAGGAGGCCCTCGAGCTCGGTTCCCCGGTCACCTCGATCGCGGAGTCCGTGTTCGCCCGGGCGCTGTCCTCCGCCGAGCCGGAGATGCGCCTCGAGGCGCAGCGCGTGCTGCCCGCCGGCGTCGGGGGCACCACCGAGGACGTCGTGCACGACCCCGAGTTCGTGGAGGACGTGCGCAAGGCCCTCTACGCCTCGAAGCTGGTCAGCTACGCCCAGGGCCTCGACATGCTCACGATGGCCGGACGGGAGTACGGCTGGGACCTCGACCTCGCGACGATCGCGAGCCTGTGGCGCGAGGGCTGCATCATCCGGGCCGAGCTGCTCGAGGTCATCATGGAGGCGTACAAGGGGGACAAGCAGCCGCTGAACCTGCTGTTCGCCCCCGAGTTCGTCACCTCGATCGAGGAGGCCCTCCCGTCCTGGCGGCGCGTCGTGGCCCGTGCCGTGGAGCGCGGCATCCCCGCGCCGGTGTTCGCCACCACGCTGAACTACTACGACTCCCTGCGCCGGCCCCGGCTCAACGCGGCCCTGACACAGGGGCTGCGCGACTACTTCGGCGCGCACACCTACCGGCGCACCGACGACGCCGAGGGCGTCTACCACACCCTGTGGAGCGGGGACCGCTCCGAGGTCGTGGCCTAGCCGAGGCCTCTCACGACGGCGCCGGCCG
>NZ_JBISWK010000060.1:0-20852 GCF_044462205.1 Kocuria rhizosphaericola
CGGCGGTCGTCCCACGCCGCGTTCAGGAAGGACGTTCAGGAAGATGCGGACCCCTGGGACCGGCCGGCGGGCACCGGCGACCCGCACGAGCCTGCGGACGGGCGGAGCAGGCGCTCAGATCCACATGGCGGGGTCGATGTAGGTGGAGGGGTCCACGAGCGGCTCCTGCTTCTCGGGAGTGCGCGGGCGGACCTTGCCGGGGATCCCGGTCACGATCGAGTCCTCCGGCACGTCCTTGACCACCACGGCGTTGGCGCCCACGGCGGAGTCGGCGCCGATCTCCACGGGGCCCAGGATCTTCGCGCCGGCGCCGATCACCACCCGGTCACCCACGGTGGGGTGCCGCTTGACCTTCTCCAGGGACCGGCCGCCCAGGGTCACCCCGTGGTAGATCATCACGTCCTCGCCGATCTCGGCGGTCTCCCCGATGACCACGCCCATGCCGTGGTCGATGAAGAAGCGGCGCCCGATGGTCGCGCCGGGGTGGATCTCCACGCCCGTGAGGAACCGGCCGAGCTGGGAGACCGTGCGGGCCAGCAGCCGCCGGTCGGGGTGCTGCCACAGCCGGTGGGACAGACGGTGCACCCAGATGGCGTGCAGACCCGAGTAGTTGAGGGCGATCTCCGTCCGGGAGCGCGCGGCCGGGTCGTGCGTCCGGGCCGTCTGCAGGTCCTCGGCGAGTCTGCTCCAGAAACTCACGGTCTTCCTCTGTTCTTCCGGGTGCGGGGAATCCGTCCGGCCGGGGCCGGCAGGACGTGGTGGGGCGCGCACGGGGACGACCCGCCCACCACCGGGGCAACGCCACCGGCAGGCGACGCTATTCCCGGCGGGGGCGGGTCGTGGGCCCCGTCCCGCCGCGCGGGTCAGCCGCGGATGTCCTCGTAGAGCAGGGTGGAGATGTAGCGCTCGCCGAAGTCGCACACGATGGCCACGATCAGCTTGTCCCGGTTCTCCTCCTTGGCGGCCTCCTGCAGGGCCGCCCAGACGATGGCGCCGGAGGAGATCCCGCCGAGGATGCCCTCCTTGGTGCCGAGCTCGCGGGCCACCCGCACGGAGTCCTCGACGGTCACGTCGTAGACGTCGTCGTAGATCTCCCGGTCGAGGTTGTCGGGGACGAAGTTCGCGCCGAGGCCCTGGATCTTGTGCGGACCGGCCTTGCCCTCGGTGAGCAGGGGTGAGTCGGCCGGCTCGACCACGAGCAGGCGGATGTCCGGCTTCTGCTCGCGCAGGTAGCGGCCCGCACCCGTGATGGTCCCGCCGGTGCCCACGCCGGAGACGAAGACGTCGACCTCGCCGTCGGTGTCCTCCCAGATCTCGGGGCCAGTGGTCGCGTAGTGGATCGCCGGGTTGGCCTCGTTGGCGAACTGCTTGGCCAGCACGGCGTTCTCGGTGCTGTCGACGATCTCCTGGGCCTTCTCGACCGCGCCGCGCATGCCCTCCGCGCCCGGGGTGAGCACGATCTGGGCGCCGTAGGCGCGGAGCATGACCCGGCGCTCGGTGGACATGGTCTCGGGCATGGTCAGGATGACCTTGTACCCGCGCGCCGCGCCGACCATGGCCAGGGCGATGCCGGTGTTGCCGGAGGTCCCCTCGACGATCGTGCCGCCGGGCTTGAGCAGGCCGGACTTCTCGGCGGCGTCGACGATGGCCACGCCGATGCGGTCCTTCACGGAGTTGGCCGGGTTGTAGAACTCCAGCTTCACGGCGACGTTGCCGGGCAGGCCCTCGTCGAGCCGGTTGAGGTGGACGAGCGGGGTGCGGCCCACGAGCTCGGTGACGTCGTTGTAGATCTTCGGCATGTGCGTACCTCGGTTTCTGCGTGGTCGGTTCTCTGTCGGTTCACTGTCGGTTCACTGTCGGAGCTCGGTGGAGCTCGCGTGGTGCTCTGGCCGCCGGTGCTCTGGGGGGCCCGCGGCGGCGCGGTCCTAGCTCAGCCTAGCCAGGCCACGCAACCGCTACTACGCGGTAAGCCACGCGGAGTAACGTTTCCGGACCTTCGCCAGCTTGGGGTTGATGATGACCCGGCAGTACCCGTTCCAGGGCTGGGCGGCGTAGAAGTCCTGGTGCTCGGGCTCCGCCTCCCAGAACGTGCCCAGCGGCTCCAGCGTCGTGACGATCGGCTGGTCCCACGACGGCTGCGTCCGGGTGATCGACTGCTCGAACAGCTCCCGCTGGGCCTCGTCGGCCCAGAACATGGCGGACCGGTACTGGGTGCCCACGTCGTAGCCCTGCCGGTTGAGCGTGGTGGGGTCGTGGCCGGTGAAGAAGAGGTCCAGGATCACGTCCGCCGGCACGACCGACGGGTCGAAGGTCACGGCGACCGCCTCCGCGTGGCCGGTGGTGCCCGAGCACACCTCGTAGTAGGTGGGGCGCCCGGGGCCGCCGCCGGTGTACCCGGAGACCACGGAGGTGACTCCCCGGGTGATCCGGTACACGGCGTCGAGGCACCAGAAGCACCCGCCGGCGAGCACGAAGGTCACGGGCGCGGCGGGATCGCCGGGGACGGGAGCTGGGGCGGGGCGTGCGTCGTCGTGCGGGGAGAAGGCCATGACCCGTACAACACCGCGCGGCCCGCATCATTCCCGCGACCCTCCGGGCCCGCTCCGGGGGCCGACCCCGGACGGCCTCCTAGACTGGGGCCATGAGCGAGCAGAGCACGCCCCCGCCCGGGCCGGCCCCCTCCCTGACGGAGGTGCTCGGGACCGTCGAGCAGCTGTGGCCCCTGCACCTGCAGGAGCCCTGGGACGCCAGCGGGCTCGTCACCGGGCGCCCGGACCAGCCCGTGCGCCGGATCCTGTTCGCGGTGGACCCCGTGGCCGACGTCGTGGCCGAGGCGGTCTCCACCGGCGCCGACCTGCTGGTCACCCACCACCCCCTGCTCCTGCGCGGCGTCACCTCCGTGGCCGCCGACGGCTTCAAGGGCGCTGTGGTGCACGAGCTCATCGAGCACCGGTGCGCCCTGCTCGCCTGCCACACCAACGCGGACTCCGCCCCGGACGGCGTCTCCGACGCCGTGGCGCGGGCCGCGGGGCTCACGACGACGACACCCCTCGTCCCGCACCCCGCCGACCCGGCCGTGGGCATCGGGCGGGTGGGGGACCTGGCGCAGCCCGTGCCCCTGCGCGAGCTGGCCCGGCGCCTGGCCGACGCCGTGCCGCCCACCGCCCACGGCGTCCGCGTGGCCGGGGACCCCGACGCCCTCGTCCGGCGGGTCGCGGTGTGCGGGGGGGCGGGGGACTCGCTCTTCGACGCGGTGCGGGCCGCCGGGGCCGACGTCTACGTCACCGCCGACCTGCGCCACCACCCCGCGTCCGAGGCGCGCGAGGCCGCCGTGGGCCCCGGCGCCGACGGCACCCCGTACCTCGTGGACCTCTCCCACTTCGCGAGCGAGTGGCTGTGGCTGCCCGTGGGCGCCGCCGCGCTGCGGGACGCGCTCGCCGCGCGCGGCCACGACGTCCAGGTCGAGGTCTCCGAACGCCGCTCCGACCCGTGGGACTTCCGCATCGACCACCCCGTGCGCGACCGTTCCGTCGCCGACCCCGCCCACGACCCCGCCGCACCGACCGCAGGAGGACCCCGATGAGCACCGCCACGCCCGAGCAGCAACGAGCCCTGCTGGAGCTCGAGCGGGTCGACGCCCGGCTGCGCCGGATCGCCGCCCGGATCGCGGAGCTGAAGGCCGACCCCGAGGTCGCGGCCGCGCTGCAGCTCAGGGCCCGGGCGATCGCCGCGGCGAAGGAGCTCGAGTCCGGGGAACAGGGGATCCGCGACCGGCTGGCCGCCGCCGAGCAGAAGGTCGCCCGCGTCCAGGCCTCGATCGAGAAGGACCGACGGCGTCTCGAGCAGGGCGGGTCCGCCAAGGACCTCATGGGCCTGCAGCACGAGATCGAGACCCGCACCCGGCAGCTGGCCGAGGCGGAGGAGGCCGAGCTGGAGATCATGCAGGAGCTCGACGACGCCGTCGCCCACCGAGCCCGCATCACGCCGCGGCTCAAGGAGGCCGACGCGGAGGCGCGCCGTCGCGTCGCGGCCCGGGACGAGGAGGGCCGGGCCCTGACGGCCGAGCACGGCGAGCTGGCCGGCACGCGCACCGCGGCCGCGGAGGGCGTGGGGCACCCCGCGCTGCTGGCGCGGTACGAGAAGATCCGGACCGGGCGCGGCACCGAGCGTCCGGCGGCCGCGGAGCTGCGGGGCACCGCGTGCGGCTCCTGCGGATCGGCGCTGAGCCCCACGGACGCCGCGGCGTTCCGGGCGGCGGCCGCGGACGAGGTGCTCACCTGCCCGGAGTGCGGGGTGATCCTCGTGCGCTCCTGAAGCCCGGCCGGAGCCGGGCGCGCGGGGGCGCCGTGGGGAGAGCGGGGGACAGGCCGGCCTGTAAGCCGGGTTCTGTGCACACGGCCGGTCGCCCGTGCCGTGCTGGTGACCATCCATCTAGGCCCACCGTTGCCGGTGGGCTCGAGCGGCCTACCCGGGTGCTCGGACGAGCAGCCCTCGGACGCACCCTGTCTGGCCTTGCTCCGGATGGGGTTTACCGAGCCGCGCCGGTCACCCGGCGCGCTGGTGGTCTCTTACACCACCTTTTCACCCTGACCCGCCCCCGGACGGATCCGGGGGCGGGCGGTCTGTTTTCTGTGGCACTTTCCTGCGGGTCTCCCCGAGTGGGCGTTGCCCATCATCCTGCTCTGCGGAGCCCGGACTTTCCTCGCGCCGCGACAGCCGGAGCTGCGCGGCCCGCGGTCACCCGGCCGACCTGTCCGCCGCCCATCCTACCCGCCGGGCCCGTGCGTCCCGACCCGTCCCCGACGTGGTCCCGGACCCGTCCGGCGTGCGCCGCGGCCCCACGGGGTCACTAGACTTCTGCGGGTGCTGATCCTCCTCCCGCCCTCAGAGACCAAGACCGCCCCCGGCGCCGGCGCGCCCGTCGACCCCGCGGAGCTGTCCTTCCCCGGGCTGACGGCCGCCCGGGAGCGGGTCCTCGCCGAGCTGGCGGCGACGAGCGCCCGCGAGGACGCGCTCGAGGTGCTGGGCGTGGGGGAGCGGCTGCGCGCGGAGGTCGAGCGCAACACCCGTCTGGCCGCGGAGCCCGCCGCACCCGCACTCAGCGTCTACACCGGGGTGCTCTACGACGCCCTCGACCCGGCCGGGATGACCGGGGCGCAGCGGGCCGCCGCGGCGGCCTCCCTCGTCGTCGTCTCGGCGCTGTGGGGCGCGGTGCGCCCCGAGGACCGGATCCCGGCCTACCGCCTGTCCATGGGGGCCGAGCTGCCGGGGCTCGGCGGGCTCGCGGCCCACTGGAAGCGCCACCTGCCCGCGGTGCTGGAGCCCGCGGCGGGGGACGGGCTCGTCGTGGACTGCCGGTCGGCCGCCTACGCCGCGGCGTGGCGCGGGCCGCGCGAGCGGACGGTGGGGGTCAAGGTGGTCCGGGAGCGGCAGGGGAAGCGGCAGGTCGTCTCCCACATGGCCAAGCACACCCGCGGGCTGCTCGCCCGGCACCTCGTCGAGCGCGCCGCTCGGGGCGAGAGCGTGCGGACGCCGCAGGAGCTGCTCTCGGCGGCGCGGGAGCGCTGGCACGCCGAGCTCACCGAGCCCACGGCCCGCTCGGCGGGCGAGCTCGTCGTCGTGCGCACCGAGGACTGAGCCCGGGGCCGGACCCGCCGGTGGCTCAGTGGCCGAACGGGTCCTCGTCGACGCCCGGCGTCCAGGTGTGGCCGGCCCGGCCCCAGCCCTCGGCCTTGACGGCCTTGCGCGCCTTCCGGCCCCACTTGTCGTTGAGCCGGTCCACGTAGAGCTTGCCGTCCAGGTGGTCGTACTCGTGCTGCATGACCCGGGCGAACCACCCGGTGGCCTCGAAGTCCACCGGTCGGCCGTCGACGTCGAAGCCCGCGACCCGGACCCAGTCCGCCCGCTTGAGCGGCCAGCTGTGGCCCGGCACGGACAGGCAGCCCTCGGACTCCTCGTCCGGGTCCGGCGCGTCCTGGGAGACCTTCCCCGGGGTGAGGAGCGGGTTGACGAGGACACCTCGTGGGGGGACGCCGTCGTCGTTCTGGAAGGTGTAGGTGAAGATCCGCAGACCCACGCCGATCTGCGGGGCGGCGAGCCCCACGCCGTGGGCGGCGTCCATCGTCTCGTACATGTCCTCGACGAGGGCGCGCAGCTCCTCGTCGAACTGCGCCACCTTGGCGGCGGGACGGTGGAGGACGGGATCGCCGGTGATCACCACGGGGCGGACGGCCATGACGCACTTCCTTCGACTTGCCGGGGCCTGCGCCCCTTCGAACCGGACGGGGAACGACGAAAGGCCGTCCCGAGTCCTCGGGACGGCCTTTCACGGTGGGTGAGCGACGGGGGTTGAACCCGCGACCTCCTGGACCACAACCAGGCGCTCTGCCGAACTGAGCTACGCCCACCATGAACGCCCGCCGGAAGACCGTGCTTCCGCTGGGCAACGCATACGAGTGTACCGCATTCCCGGAGCGCCCCGGACCATGCCGGGGCCCCGTGCCACCGGTCGGGAGGACCGCCGGTGGGCGGAGGACTCAGGCGCCGGTGCGGGAGGCGGAGATCTCCGCGGCGATGCCCTTCGCGGTCGCCGAGTCCGGCCCCGGATCCGGGGCGAACACGGCGCGGCGGTAGTAGCGCAGCTCGTCGATCGAGTCGCGGATGTCGCCCAGCGCCCGGTGGTTGCCGGTCTTCGGCGGGGCCTGGAAGTAGGCGCGCGGGAACCACCGGCGGGAGAGCTCCTTGATGGTGGAGACGTCGATCACGCGGTAGTGCAGGTGGGCCACGAGCTCCGGCATGTCGCGCACCAGGAACGTGCGGTCCGTGCCCACCGAGTTCCCGCCCAGGGGCGCCTTGCCCGGCTCGGGCACCCACTCCTTGATGTAGGCGAGGACCTGTTCCTGCGCCTCCTCCATCGTCAGACCGGAGGAGAGCTCGTCGAGCAGCTTGGAGGAGGTGTGCATGTTCCGCACGAAGTCCCCCATCTGCGCCAGCGACGCCTCGCTCGGCCGGATCACGACGTCGACGCCCTCGCCGAGGACGTTGAGCTCGTCGTCGGTGACGAGCGCCGCGACCTCGATGAGGGCGTCGTCCTCGAGGGACAGCCCCGTCATCTCGCAGTCGATCCACACTATGCGTCCGTTCGAATTAGCCACCCGGACAATCTACCGTGCCGCCCCGGCGTCCCGGCTGCGCGCTGAGGTCGTGCAGGGATTCCCGCAGGGGCCGGGGATAGGATCGGGGGCGACCACGGGTCCGTGCTGCGCCCAGCCGCGGCACCCGCAACCACCGGACGGGCGCATCGGGAGAGCAGTGCAGACCACTTCGAGGACGCCGGCGCCGGGCGAGGGGCCCGCCGGCGTCCGGACGCCGGCGGATCCCTGGACCGCGCGGTACGTCTCCGGCTCGCCGCTGCGGACCGTGATCATGGGCGCGGTCGGGTCGGTCATGCTGCTCGTCGGCTCCCTCGGCGTCGGCTGGCTCGCCTCCGTCTCGCCGCTGCGGCAGGCGCCGTTGATCATCGGCATGCGCTTCACGACCACCGGCGTGATCGTCTCCATCCTCCTGCTCGCCGTGGGCGGAATGCTCCTGATCCGCGAGTGGCTGCGGCTGGGGCAGAAGCTCAACCAGTGGGGGCCGGGGAGCGGCCGGTGGGTGCTCGCCGCCATCGCGGCGTGGTCCGCCCCCATGCTCCTGACGATCCCCCTGTTCAGCCGGGACGTGTACTCCTACATCGGCCAGGGCCGGGTGATGGCCAACGGGCTGAACCCCTACGAGCACGGCGTCTCCACGATCGACAACTTCTTCCAGCTCGGGGCGGACCAGATGTGGTCGGAGTCCCCGCCGCCCTACGGGCCGCTGTTCCTGTGGCTCGAGCAGTTCGTGGTGGCCGTCACCGGGGCGGACCCGGACGCCGCGGTGCTCTGGTTCCGGGCGATGTGCGTGCTCGCCGTGATCGCGTGCATGTGGCTGGTCCCGCGGCTCGCGCGGCTGCACGGCATCAACCCGGCACGGGCCCTGTGGCTCAGCGTGGCGAACCCCCTGTTCCTCACCAACTTCATCGTCTCCGTGCACAACGACGCCATCATGATCGCCCTGGCCCTGGGCGGAACCTACGCGGCCTCCGCGCACCGGAACTGGAAGGGCGGCCTGCTCGGCACCACGCTCGTCACCCTGTCCGTGGCGATCAAACCCATCACCCTCGTCTTCCTCCCCTTCATCGGCCTGCTCTGGGCGGGCAGGGACGCCTCGTGGACGCGCCGCTTCGTGATCTGGTTCCTGGTCCTCGCCTACTCGATCGCCCTGCTCGGCCTGATGGGCCTGCTCAACGGCTTCGGCTTCGGCTGGGTCTCCGCCATGTCCACCCCGGGCTCGGTGTCCATCTGGTACGCCCCGGTGGGCTTCGTCGGCGGTCTCGCCGCCACCCTGGGCGCGGCCCTGGGCGGCGACTCCGGCCAGTGGCGGGAGGTGGCCCACACGGTGGGTCAGGCCCTCGCGGTGCCGGTGATCCTCTGGCTGATGTTCGTGGGCCGGGACGAGCGGCTGATCCGCCGTCTGGCCTGGGCGTTCGCTGCGATCGTGCTGTTCTCCCCGATGATCCAGGCCTGGTACGTGGTGTGGCTCATCCCGCTGTTCGCCGTCACGGGCATCCGCAGCGACTGGCAGGTGGACATCCTGTTCTTCCTCACCGTCTTCTTCATGATCTACGCCGTGTCCGACCAGCTGGACGTCTTCCCGTACCTGGACCTCGACCTCAGCTCCGGCCGGCTCATCGCGGCCGTCGTCGCCCTCTCCTACGGCGTGTACCTGTGGTTCATCGACCCGGCGACCAGACGGCTCTTCCGCGGCCGCTACCAGCCGCCGGTGCAGAGCGTCGTGATCTGAGGAGCCGACGCCGCCCGGCGAGTTGGTAAACTCGTCCGCGGCGCCCGGGACACGGTCCCGCGCGGCCCGCCCCAGTAGCTCAGTGGATAGAGCAGGAGCCTTCTAATCTCTTGGTCGGGGGTTCGACTCCCTCCTGGGGCACCTCTGCGACCCCGCCCCGCCGGCGCACCGCCTGCGGGGCGGGGTCGTCCCCAGTCCGGAAGCACCTCGCCGGTGCCGACGGCCTCCCGAGCACTCTCCGGTCTCCCGTGGTCCCTCGCGGGCGCGAAAGTGTGGACAGCCGCCACCCTGTGAATTCGCATACGTTAAGGAGCACATCGAGGGGTGCGGCACACCGGCCGTCCGACGTCCCGGCCAGGACGGGGGAGGACCCGGACGAGCACCTCGGCGACGACCCCGGCGGCAGCCCGCCGGGACGGCCGCAGTTCCCGGACGGGGTGCCCGGGGCGGCCACGGACCACGCGTCCGGATCCGATCCAGGGGAGGAACCATGAGCGTCACCATCACCAGGCAGTGGACGGGCAGGCGGGCCCGCTACCACCACTACGACACGGTGGAGGAGGCCACGGAGGACACCAGGGACTTCATCGTCCGGCACGTCGGCCCGGACATCGATCCGCAGCAGCTGGAGACGATAACCCGGGGCGTCGTCGACCTGCACTGCATGCACCTCGACTTCCGGGAGGACTGCATCGTCGTCGAGCCGGGGAACGCCGTCTAGCGCACACGGGGCGCACGCTGGTCGCACCGTCGACGGGCAGCGCTGCGTGGCTCCGCGGGCGCCGGTGCGGGAGGGCGACGGCCGCTCCACGCGGTGCGGGCGCCCGCACTGCACCACCGGGTCCGTCCCGTCACGACGGCCGGGCCGACGCCGTGGACGACGCCCCGCGGNGGACCGGAGCGCAGCGCTCCGGTCCGCGGGGCGTCCTGCGGGACTCCGAGGGGGCGCCGCCCCTGGTCCGGCAGTCCGGGGGCCGTGCGGGGCGTTCAGGCCGTGGAAAAGCAGTCTCCACGTGCATCCACAGGGGCTCCCACACGGGTAGTAGGGGTGAGGACACCCGCGCAGGATGTCGTCCGGCAGGTCGCCACCTGTCAGACCGCTGCAACGAACAACGAGGTGAGTCCGATGGCCCGGATCCGACTCTGCCAGTGCGGCGCTCCGCCCCTCTACGGCCCGTGGTGCTGGACGTGCTCCCACGAGCAGGAGCGACGGCGTGAGCCCCTCGGCGTCATCGCCTGGAACGCCGCCGACATCGACTGACGAACCGTCACAGCGTCGGGCTCCTCGGCCGCACTGCACAGCGCACCGTCCTCGGGCGGTGACGGGCCGGCCGTCCACAACCGGACCTCTTCGACTGCGGCGGCACCGGGGCCGGCGTGACGCTGGGTGCACCCCGCCACCGGGGCCAGCACCGGCCGGAACGGCCGCCGTCCAGAGGAGTTCCCGATGACCGAGCAGATCACCGTCCGCGGCTACGTGGCCACGGATCCCGAGTCCCGCAACCTGCCCGACGGCACCGTGGTGGTGACCTTCCGCCTGGCCTCCACCCCGCGCTGGTTCGACCAGCAGGCGGGCTCGTGGCGGGACGGGCACACCAACTGGTTCTCGATCCAGGCGTTCCGTGCCCTGGGGCTCAACGTGCTGGCCAGCATCAAGAAGGGCCAGCCCGTGGTGGTGGTCGGCAAGCTGAGGGTCCGGTTCTGGGAGGGCGAGCACGGGCGCAACACGGCCGTGGACGTGGACGCGGTGTCCATCGGCCACGATCTCGCCCTCGGCACGGCCTGCTTCCAGCGCACGGTCAGCTCCTCGCCGCCCGCGGAGCAGACCGGGAGACCGCCTGCCGCACAGCCCGAGGACGGCACCTCGGCGGGTTCCCCGGGGTCCGCGGCGGCACCGGGCCAGGACCCGTCGGAGGAGAACCGGGACCCGGCGGCTCCGGAGGGCGTCGATCCGGAGACCGGCGAGCTCCTCGGCGCCACGGCCGACCCGGGCCGGCGCTCCCGCCGACAGCCCGCCGCCACCTGAGCCCCCTGGGCGGAGCCGTCCCGGTGCGCCGGGGACGGAGCGGGAGCCGCGGTGCCGTCGCCCCTGCTCCGTCCCCGCCCGTGGGCCGCCGCGGAGCGGGGTAGCCTTGAGGGCATGGCGGAATTCATCTACACAATGTCCAAGGCCCGCAAGACCGTGGGCGACAAAGTCATCCTGGACGACGTCACCATGTCGTTCTACCCCGGCGCGAAGATCGGCGTCGTGGGACCCAACGGGGCCGGCAAGTCCACCATCCTCAAGATCATGGCCGGCCTCGACCAGCCCTCCAACGGCGAGGCCCGGCTCAGCCCCGGCTACAGCGTCGGCATCCTGCTGCAGGAGCCGCCGCTGAACGAGGAGAAGACCGTCCTCGGCAACGTCGAGGAGGGCGTGGGCGAGATCAAGGCCAAGGTGGACCGCTTCAACGCGATCTCCGAGGAGATGGCCCAGCCGGACGCCGACTTCGACTCCCTCATGGAGGAGATGGGCAAGCTCCAGGAGGACATCGACGCCGCCAATGCCTGGGACCTCGACTCCCAGCTGGAGCAGGCGATGGACGCCCTGCGCTGCCCTCCGCCGGACGCCGACGTCAAGGTCCTCTCCGGTGGCGAGCGCCGCCGCGTGGCCCTGTGCAAGCTGCTGCTGCAGAAGCCGGACCTCCTGCTCCTCGACGAGCCCACCAACCACCTCGACGCCGAGTCCGTGCTGTGGCTGGAGCAGCACCTGAAGGACTACCACGGCGCCGTCATGGCCGTGACCCACGACCGGTACTTCCTCGACCACGTGGCCGAGTGGATCTGCGAGGTCGACCGCGGCCGGCTGTACGGCTACGAGGGCAACTACTCGGCCTACCTCGAGACCAAGCGCGCCCGCATGGAGGTGCAGGGCAAGAAGGACGCGAAGCAGGCCAAGCGCCTGGCCGACGAGCTCGAGTGGGTGCGCTCCAACGCCAAGGGCCGCCAGGCGAAGTCGAAGGCCCGTCTGGCCCGCTACGAGGAGATGGCCGCCGAGGCCGAGAAGACCCGCAAGCTGGACTTCGAGGAGATCCAGATCCCGCCGGGGCCGCGCCTGGGCAACCTCGTGATCGAGGCGAAGGACCTGCAGAAGGGCTTCGGGGACCGCTCGCTCATCAAGGGCCTGTCCTTCTCCCTGCCGCGCAACGGCATCGTGGGCGTCATCGGCCCCAACGGCGTCGGCAAGTCGACCCTGTTCAAGACCATCGTGGGCATGGAGGAGCTGGACGGCGGGGAGCTGAAGATCGGCGACTCCGTGAAGATCTCCTACGTGGATCAGAACCGCGCCAACCTCGACGCCAGCAAGTCGCTGTGGGAGGTCGTCTCGGACGGCCTCGACTACATCAACGTCGGCAACGTCGAGATGCCCTCGCGGGCCTACGTCTCCGCGTTCGGGTTCAAGGGTCCCGACCAGCAGAAGAAGGCGGGGGTGCTCTCCGGCGGTGAGCGCAACCGGCTCAACCTGGCCATGACCCTCAAGCAGGGCGGCAACCTGCTGCTGCTCGACGAGCCCACCAACGACCTCGACGTCGAGACCCTCGGCTCGCTGGAGAACGCGCTGCTGGAGTTCCCCGGCTGCGCCGTGGTCGTCTCCCACGACCGGTGGTTCCTCGACCGGGTCGCCACCCACATCCTCGCGTGGGAGGGCACCGAGGAGGAGCCCGACCAGTGGTACTGGTTCGAGGGCAACTTCGAGTCCTACGAGGCCAACAAGGTGGAGCGCCTGGGCGCCGACGCCGCACGGCCGCACCGCGTGACCCACCGCCGCCTCACCCGCGACTGAGGGGAACCCGACCCGTCGACGGAGGGGCCCTGGGCCTGGGCCTGGACCTAGGAGAACTCGGGGAAGCGCATCATGCCCTCCTGGGCGGTGGTGGCGACGAGCCGCCCGTCCCGGGAGAACATCCGGCCCACCCCGAGCCCGCGCGCGGAGGACGCGTTGGGGGAGGACTGCACGTAGAGCAGCCACTCGTCCGCGCGGGCCTCCCGGTGCCACCACATCGCGTGGTCGAGCGAGGCGATGTTCATGCCCGGCTCGATCCACGTCCGGCCGTGCAGCCGGAGGATGGGCTCGAGCAGCGTGTAGTCGCTCGCGTAGGCGAGCGCGGCGCGGTGGACGTTCGGGTCGTCCGGCAGCGGCTTGAGGGTCTTGATCCACACCGCGTTGTACGGCTCCCCCCGGGAGTCCGGCTTGAAGTAGATCGGCTCGGTGATGTAGCGCATGTCGAAGGGCCGCTCGTGGGCGATCGCCTGCGCCTCGGGGGCGTCGATGTGGCCCAGCAGCTCCACGGCGCTCGGCAGGGACTCGGGGTCGGGCAGGTTCTGGGGCGACTCGTCCTGGTGGTCCAGGCCCCGGGCGGGGACCTGGAAGGAGGCGATGGCCGAGAGGATGGCGCGCCCCTCCTGGTAGGCGTGCACGCGGCGGGCGGAGAAGGACCGCCCGTCCCGGATGCGCTCCACCCCGAAGGTGATGGGCTGGGACACGTCCCCGGCGCGCAGGAAGTACCCGTGCAGGGAGTGGACGATCCGCTCCGGCTCCACAGTGCGCATGGCGGCCGTCACGGCCTGCGCCAGGACCTGCCCGCCGTAGACCCGGCCGCGCGCGGGGGAGATGGAGTGGCCCACGTAGATGTCCTCCAGGGTGCGGGCGCCACCCCCGTCCGCGAGGTCGAGCATGTCGAGCAGGGCCTGGGTGGGGTCCGGGATCGGGCTGTAGGTCATGGGCTTCACTCTAGCCAAGCCGCCGGTGGCGCCGCGGCGCGACCGGCGTGCCCCGGTGTGATGGGATGGGGGGCATGTCTTCGATGCTGATCCCCATCCAGATGCGCTTCGGCGACATCGACAGCTACGGCCACGTCAACAACGTCACGATGCTCCAGTACCTCGAGGACGCCCGCGTCCGGCTCATGGCCCGGCCGCTGCCCGAGGGCGCCGTGGCCGGTGCGCCCGCGGGGGCCACGTTCCGCTCCCTGCTGGGGGAACGCATGACCGTGATCGGCCGGCAGGAGGTCGAGTACACGGAGCAGCTGCACTACCGCGCCGACCCGGTGTTCGTGCGTGTGTGGGTCTCCTCCGTGGGCGGGTCGAGCTTCGTGCTGGACTACGCGGTCCAGGAGGAGGACGGCTCGCGGGTCTACGCCGTGGCGCAGACGGTCGTCGTGGTGATCGACCGGGCCACCGGACGGCCGGTGCGCCTCGACGAGGCGCCGCGCGGTGCGCTCGCCCAGTGGTCGGACGCCCCGACCCGGTTCGCCCGCCGGCCCGTTCCGGCCGAGGCCTGAGCCCCGTGAGCCGGTCCCTGTCCCTGACGGATCCGCGGGACGTCGCCGACCTGCGGACCTACCTGTCCCGCGCCCGCGGCGTCGACCCCCAGGGCGCGGTGCGCTTCCAGGCGCGCGGGCGCGCTCTCGGCGTCTACGTGTGCGTGCTCGAGCCCCACGGACTGCTCGACAGCACGCCCACGGTCCTGGGCCTGCGCACCGCGGCGCTGGCCCAGGAGCAGTCCATGGACGTCACCGTCCCGCTCGGCGGGGTCCTCGACCGGATGCCGCGCCAGGACCAGGACGCCACGGGCGTGGGCCTGCCCCCCACGGACGCCACCGTCTCGTGGGCGGGCATCGCCCCGCCCCTGAGCGGATGGGCGCCGGTGGGGGACGTCGCCGGGGACGCGCTGCGGGAGGCGGCCCGGGCCGGGATCGCCGAGGTCGCCCGGGCCGTGCCCACGGACGCGGGGGCCGCCGTCGTCGACACCGTGCGCTCGCAGGTCTGGGGCCGCTCGTCCGGGTGGGCGGAGTCCCTCGCGGGTCGCCTGACCGGGGGGCCGCTGCCGGACGGCGCGGCGTTCGCCGCGTACTCGCTCGGCTTCCTGCGCCCGGGAACGGCCGTCGCCGTGGCCGAGAACGGCCGCTGGGTGCGCCTGAGCACCCCCGGCGGGCACGTCCTCGCCAAGCGCTGAGGGCCCTCAGCCGGGCCGGTTGACCATGGCGTGGGCGGCGCGGTCGAAGTAGTCCCAGATGATCCCGTCGTGCAGCGGGGAGAGCTCCAGGGTGTCCAGGGCCGCGCGCATGTGCGTCAGCCACGTCTCGCGCGCCCACCGGTCCACGGGGAACGGCATGTGCCGCATCCGCAGCCGCGGGTGCCCGCGCCGCTCGGAGTAGGTGGTCGGCCCGCCCCAGTACTGCTCGAGGAACATCCGCAGCCGCTCCTCGGCGGGACCGAGGTCGTCCTCGGGGTAGAGCGCCCGGAACTGCTCGTCCTCGGCCACCCGGGCGTAGAACTCGTGCACGAGCTTCACGAACGTCTCGTGCCCGCCCACCTGGTCGTAGAACGAGGACGCCGTGCCCGCCTCGGCCTGCTGCCGCTCGTCGCCGACCTGCGGCACGGGGCGGCGCAACTGGGACAGGGGCGCCCCGACCGCGAAGGACCGCGCCCCGGGCGGGGCCGCGGCGGCCGGGTCGGTGCTCGGGCCGGGGCGCGCGTCGGTGCCGGCCGGGGGCGTCGTGCCGGGCTCGCCGGGACCGTGCCTGCCCGGACCGGAGCGCTGCTGCTCGCCGCTCATGCCCGTGCCACCTCGTGGGCGGCGTCCACGGCCTGCGCGCGGACCGCGCGGGCGGTCGCGTCGCGCTGCTCGAGCACGAGCCGGCGGAGCCCGTGGAGGTCCTCGGGCAGGTCCGCGAGGAAGGCGTCCGTGGCGTCGACCGTCTCCTGGGCGGGGATGTTCGGGTACATGCCGACGGCGATCTGCTGGGCCAGCTCGTGGGTGCGGGTGCGCCACACGTCCGGGATCGCCGCGAAGTACCGTTCGGCCCAGGGCGCCAGCAGCGAGGTGTCGGCGGCCGTGCGGAACCCGTCGATCGCCGCGTCCTGGATCGAGTTGGGCAGCGACCCGTCGACCATGATCTGCTGCCACGCCCGGGCCTTGGCCTCGGCCGTGGGGATCGCGGCCCGGGCGCGGGCGGCCGCGATCGCGCCGTTCTCGGTGTTGTCCTGCGCGAGCATCCTGTCCACGTCCGCGTCGCCGAGGCGTCCGCCCGCGCACAGCGCGGTGAGCAGGCTCCAGCGCAGGTCGGTGTCCAGGGCCAGTCCCGCCAGGGAGCGCCGCCCGTCGAGCAGCTGCTCGAGGACGTCCAGCTGCTCCTCGGTGCGGGCGTGCCGGGCGAAGGCCCTGAGGAACTGCAGCTGCTGGTCGGAACCGGCCGCCGCCTCCTCGGTGATCCGGAGGAGCCGGTCGGCGGCGGTCCGCACGGTGGCCTCCCGCACGGGCTGCGCCACGTAGCCGTCGAGCACGGTGTCCAGCTGGCGCAGCTGCACCTGGATGCCGGTCGAGGCCGTCTCGTGGGCGATGTTGCCGAGCACGAGCTCCACGTAGCGGCGGGCGGGCGTCTCGCCGTCGTGCACGCCGTCCCACACGGAGGCCTGGACGAGGGTGCGGGGGAGCGTGTCCTCGAAGTTTTTCAGGTGGGTGAGGGCGGTGTCCAGGGAGCACTCGTCGAGCCGGATCTTCGCGTAGGCGAGGTCGTCGTCGTTGAGCAGCACGAGGTCGGGCAGCTCCCGGCCCACCAGCTCCGGCACCTCCGTGGACGCGCCGTCGACGTCGAGCTCGACCCGGTGCGTGCGCACGAGCTTGCCCTGCTCCGCGTCGTGGTCGTAGAAGCCCACGGCCAGGCGGTGCGGGCGCAGCGTGGGGTGCTCCCGGGGCGCGGTCTGCTCGATCCGGAAGGCGCGGATGATGCCGTCCTGGTCGGTCTCCAGGGCCGGGCTCAGCGTGTTCACGCCGGCGGTCTCGAGCCACTTCGCGGCCCACTGGTCGAGGTCCCGGCCGCTGGCCTCCTCGAGCCGGACCATGAGGTCGCGCAGCTCGGTGCTGCCCCACGCGTGCTCGCGGAAGTACCGGTTCAGCCCGGCCATGAACTGCTCCTGGCCCACCCAGGCCACCAGCTGCTTGAGCACCGAGGCGCCCTTCGCGTAGGTGATGCCGTCGAAGTTCACCAGCACGTCCTCGAGGTCGCGGATCTCGGCCTTGATGGGGTGCGTGGTGGGCAGCTGGTCCTGCTCGTAGCCCCAGGACTTCTCCCCGGCGGCGAACGTGGTCCACGCGTCGGTCCAGCGGGTGTTCTCCGCCGCGGCGAGGGTGGACATGAACTCGGCGAAGGACTCGTTGAGCCACAGGTCGTTCCACCAGCGCATGGTCACGAAGTCGCCGAACCACATGTGGGCGAGCTCGTGCAGGATCGTGACGGCCCGCCGCTCCACCCGGGCCTGCGTGGGCCGGGAGCGGAAGACGTAGAGCTCCACGAAGGTCACCGCGCCGGCGTTCTCCATGGCCCCGGCGTTGAACTGCGGGACGAACAGCTGATCGTACTTCTCGAACGGGTAGGGCACCCCGAACTGCGCCTCGTAGAACTCGAAGCCCTGCTTGGTGACGCCGAACATCTCCTCGGCCTCGACGTGCTCCATGAGCGAGCGCCGGGCGTACAGGCCCAGCGGGATGGTCCGGCCGTCGGTGCTGGTGAGCTCGTCGTGCACCGACGCGTAGGGGCCGGCGATCAGCGCCGTGACGTAGCAGGGGACCACCGGGGTGGGGGCGAAGGACCACGTGGCGGTGCCCTCGCCGGCGGGGACGGGCTCCGGGGTGGGCTGGGTCGAGACCACGGTCCAGTGCGCGGGGGCCGTGACCGTGAACGCGAAGCACGCCTTGAGGTCCGGCTGCTCGAACACGGCGAACACCCGCCGGGTGTCCGCCACCTCGAACTGGGTGTAGAGGTACACCTCGTCGTCGACCGGGTCCACGAACCGGTGCAGGCCCTCGCCGGTGTTCATGTACCGGCAGTCCGACTCGACCGTCAGCACGTTGTCCCGTGCCAGCCCGGGCAGCTGGATCCGCACGCCGTCCGAGACCTCGGCGGGATCGAGCTCCGTGCCGTTGAGCACCACGGAGTGCACGGCGTCGGTGATCGCGTCGATGAACGTCGCGGCGCCCGGGGTCGCCCGGAAGCGCACCGTGGTCGTGGAGCGGAAGACGTGCTCGCCGCGGGTGAGGTCGAGGACCACCTCGTAGGCGTCCACGGCCACGGTCTCGGCCCGCGCGGCCGCCTCCTGGCGGGTCAGGTTGGTTCCGGGCACTTCAGTGCCGTCCTCTCGTCGGGGTCGGGGTCGGGGTCGGGATCGGGATCGGGGGCGTCCGCGGCCGGTGGGCCGCAGGGAGTCGTCCCATTATGTCAGCCGGGTCCAGGCCGCCCCCGGAGGCGCTGCGGTGCCGGCCCCGGCTCCTCCGGCGGCACCCACTACGCTGGAGGGCGGCCGGTCCGCCTCCGCGGGCCCCGCGCCACGATCCCGCCCCGTTCCCGCGAACCCCAGGAGCACGCCGCCCATGCGCGTCCACATCGCCACCGACCACGCCGGCCTGGACCTCTCCCGCTACCTGGTGGAGGAGCTCGTCGCCGCCGGCTACGACCTCGTCGACCACGGCCCGGCCGAGTACGACGCCCTCGACGACTACCCCGCGTTCTGCATCAGCGCCGCGCGCGCCGTCCGGGCGGACCGGGACGCGGGGCTCGACTCCCTCGGGATCGTCCTGGGCGGGTCGGGCAACGGCGAACAGATCGCCGCGAACAAGGTCGAGGGCATCCGCGCCGCCCTGGCCTGGAACCTGGACACCGCCCGGCTCGCACGCCAGCACAACGACGCCCAGGTCGTGGCGGTCGGCGGGCGCCAGCACTCCACGGAGGAGGCGCTGGGCATCGTCCGGGCGTTCCTGGCGGAGCCCTTTTCCGGCGACGAGCGCCACGAGCGCCGGATCGCCCAGATCGGCGAGTACGAGTCCACCGGCACCGTCGCCGGCAAGCTCGAGGAGCTGCGCCCGCGCGAGTTCCCGGCCGCACGGGAGGCCTGAGTGCCGGAGGGCCACTCGGTCCACCGCCTCGCCCGCCAGTTCGCCGACTGCTTCGTGGGCCAGGCCCTGGCCGTGAGCTCCCCGCAGGGACGCTTCGCCGACGGGGCGGCGGCCCTGGACGGTGCCGTGCTCGAGGCGGCGCGGGCCCACGGCAAGCAGCTGTTCCTCGACTTCGCGGGGAACCGCGTGCTGCGCTCGCACCTCGGCCTCTACGGCGCATGGAGCTTCGGCGGCACGGACCGCTTCCGAGGAGCCTCCTCGATCGGGGCCCCGCGCCGGATCGGTGAGCGGGAGGTGCACGACGACGACGCCCCCGCCGGCGGCCCGCCGCTGCCGCCCCCGCCGGTGGGGGCGGTGCGTGTCCGGCTGGTCGGGGACGAGGGCTGGGCCGACCTGCGCGGTCCGGCGCTGTGCGTGCTCGAGAGCTCCGCCGAGGCCGAGGCGGCCCGGGCGCGGCTGGGACCGGACCCGCTCGACCCGCACGCGGACCCCGCGCCCTTCGTGGCCGCGGTGCGGCGCAGCCGCCGGCCGGTGGGTGCGCTGCTCATGGACCAGGCCGTCGTGGCCGGGGTGGGCAACATCTTCCGCGCGGAGTTGCTCTTCCGGTGCGGACTGGACCCGATGACGCCGGGGCGCGCGCTCGGCGAGCCCGTGCTGCGAGAGCTGTGGGCGGAGAACGCGGCCCTCATGCGCACGGGCGTGCGGCTGGGTCGGATCGTGACGACCGATGCCTCGGACCGCCCGGGGACCGGGGAGGAGCAGGCCCGGCCCGAGCACGCCCACCTGGTCTACAAGCGCCGGGGCCTGCCGTGCCGCCGGTGCGGGGCGCCCGTGGCGGCGGGGGAGCTGGAGGGGCGCACGCTCTACTGGTGCCCCTCCTGCCAGCGCTGACGCGGGTCCCGGGCGGGACTATCCTGGTGCCATGACCAGCTGCTGCGGTCCCGGTGCCTACGAGGGCGTGTTCGGGCCCCGGCTCGCCCGCCACCTCGCCGCCCGGTACCAGCGCGCCGGCCCGGACCGGACCACGCGGCGGCTCCTCGGCTTCCTGGACGCCCAGGGGATCGAGGGCGCCAGCGTGCTCGAGATCGGCGGCGGGGTCGGTGAGGTCCAGCTTGAGCTGCTGCGCCGCGGCGCGGCCCGCACCACGAACCTCGAGCTCGTCGACTCCTACGAGGCCGAGGCCGCGGCCCTCGCCGCGGCGGCCGGGACCGTCGGTCGTACCACCCGGCGCCGGGTGGACATCGCCGCAGACCCCGGCGCGGTGGAGCCCCACGACGTCGTCGTCCTGCACCGCGTGGTGTGCTGCTACCCCGACCACGAGCGGCTGCTCGCGGCCGCCGCCGACCACGCGGACCGGCTCCTGGTCCTCAGCTTCCCGCCCCGAACCCCGGTGATCCGGGCGTCCCTGGCCCTGATCAACGCGTTCTACCGCATCTCGGGGCGGTCCTTCCGCAACTACGCGCATTCCCCCGAGGCCATGCTCGCGGTGCTGCGCGGCCGGGGGCTGCGGCCCGTGTACGCCCACCGCGGCCGGTTCTGGCAGGTCGTCGGTCTCGTCCGCTGACGGGCCGGTCCCTGCCGGTGACGCCTGTGGGAGGTCCTGCGGACGACGAACGCCCCGGTCCAGCCGGACCGGGGCGAACGTGCGCGGAGAGGGGATGACGGGAATCGAACCCGCGTAATCAGTTTGGAAGACTGAGGCTCTACCATTGAGCTACATCCCCCGGGGCGCTCTGTCGAGGCCATTCCCATTAACCGGTCCGGCGCGCGCCGTGTCAAATCCCGGGCGGGGGACGGGGTGGCGGAAGCGACCGGAGCGCCGCGTGCAGGCCGCCCCGGACGGGCTCCGGCGGGCCGAGGTGCGGCCCCGTCCGCCCAGCCGGTAGACTCGCCGGTGGTCCGTGCTCGTGCACCGGACCGCAGTCGTTGCAGCCCAGGCTGCAGGTACCGGGGCGTAGCGTAGTGGCTAGCGCGCCTGCTTTGGGAGCAGGAGATCGCAGGTTCGAGTCCTGTCGCCCCGACGTTGGAGCGGCTGCCC